>JACQUC010000114.1 GCA_016210495.1 Chloroflexota bacterium | reverse complement strand
CCAATACACCAAGGTGGCGAACAACCGGGTGCGCAATGAGTACTTTGAGGGTATTGCGAGCGTGATCAAAAGCGAGCAGCAAGCCAGGTGATCGCTGGGGAGAGGGAAGCCCAATTTCATTACGCATAACTAACGGATAAGCGGATGTGGCTGGGCGAGGATTGCTGCACAATCAGAAGGCTTGCTCCTTGGACACACAATCAGGCACTTGGCCGAACGGGCAGCCCGGCATCCGGTCCCTCTTACGAGGGAGATGGAGCTACTTTGTGATGGCGGGCAAATAGAGATAATAGGTAGTCAGCGTTGGAGCGCTGCCCCAGAAGCCGGCGGAGGTCATGAAGTCGCCACCGGACATCTGGCCGCTGGATAGCGCATCCCCCGCGCCGTTGGCGCTGAAAGCGCCGCCGCTGCTACGGCCACCCCCGCTGACGATGCCTCCCTGGGACAGGGTAAGCACGCCGGAATCGGCAAGGACGGCCGAAGCGCCGGCCAGCGCGAGCAGCGTCACGAGGAGGATCGCTACGCGCCGCGCCCGCGAAGGCACAGCCACGGGGGTGCCGCTACGTTTTCGCAGAAGCTCGTTCAGGTTTTTCACGGCGAGCCCGCCCCCGAGGTAAGCTGAATGCGTGCGACTTTGCCCGATAGTCCAGAGGTATTGGCGTATGGTGCCAAGTAGCCGTAGCGGCCGTCGCTGAAGGCACCTGAGAAGCCATTGAGGGATGAATCCACGGCGGCCAAATCGAGGGCCGTCACACCGCTGGCGGTGAAGTTCTGTAAGTCAACTCTGGCTACCTTGCCTGATAATACCGAGCCCGTGAAGTTTGGCACGAAGTAGCCATAGCGGCCGTCGGTGAAGCCCCCCCGGAAGCCCACGAGGTATCCGTCCACGGCGGCCAAATCGAGGGCCGTCACGCCGACGGCACCGAAGTTCTGCAAGTCCACTCTGGCTACCTTGCCCGAAATTGCGGTGGCACTGGAGGAGAATGGGACGAAGTACCCGTAGCGGCCATCGGTGAAGCCACCCTGGAAGCCCTTGAGGGATCCGTCCACGGCAGTCAGGTTGAGATCGGTGTAGCCGCTCGCGGCGAAATTCTGTAAGTCCACCCTGGCGACGTTGCCGGAGTAGGAGTCATTGTAGTTTGGCACGAAGTAGCCATAGCGGCCGTCGGTGAAGCCACCCTCGAAGCCCTTGAGAAAGCGATCACTAGCGGCCAAGTCCAGGGAGGTTACGCCGCTGGGGGCGAGGTTCTGCAAGTCGAGCCTGGATACATTGCCTGATATTCCAAAGGCATTGTTGTTCGGCACGAAGTAGCCGTAGCGGCCGTCGGTGAAGCCACCGGAGAAGCCCTTGAGCCCTATGTCCACAGCGCCCATATCTAGCGACTGCGCTTGCAAAAGCGGGTAGTAAAGGGTGGTCGGGGGATCGCAGACCACGGTGCCGTCGGCGTTGATGGCGCGGATGGTGCTGCCCACGGCGCAGGTGCCGCTGACGCGGCGCTGAGCGGTTGTGGCGTAGGTTGCGTAGGGCACGGCGGCGATGGCCTGGCGGGGCGACAGGGTGGTGTAGGTCGTGCTGCCGGCGGGCCTGACCTGTATTTGCAGCCACAGCGCGCTGCCATCGAAGACGGAACCGAAATCGAGCTGGGTGGTAAAGATGCCGTCGGCCACGGTGAGCGTGGCGGTTTGAGAACTGCCGACCTGGGATCCGGCAGCCGCGTCGTTCCAGAGGCTGAATTGAAACTCGTAGCTACCGTTGGCGGGAGCACCGCCCTGTTTGATCTGGCCCTGATAGACGAAGCCGGTGCCAATGGCGGCCGGCTGGGTCGCGGTTCTGCTGCTGGGCGTCTCCTGCGCGAAGGTGCCGCCCATCAGCATGCCGGCAACCAGCGCCACGACCGCCACACTTGACCACCTCATTCGAAACATTTTCCTCTCCTCCCGGTCTATTTCGCGCTCGCACGGTAATGGCTAATAGAAAAGTGGGGCAGGTTTCAAACCTGCCCCTTCAGGTGGCATGTCTGAAGCCGGATCACCCAAATAGCTCGACACGAAATGCGTATATGGTAGGGGCGGTTCGTCGTGCCGCGGAAGGAGCCCTACCAGACGATCGGCTGCTACAGCTATGCCGCTTTATTCAGATGAGTAGCGTTGATCTCAAGCCCAGGCTGGAAGAAAGTCAATAGGCAGTCTGGCCGGAAATTGCACATCACGTTTGGCCCAGGGACGGAGCGGCTACGGTACCTGCCCCGGCAATGTGAGCCGCACCGTTTGGATCCCGACAAAACCACCGAGTGGCAGCCGGACGGGGATCAAATTATCGGTGCATTGTTCGGACGCCGCGTTCCTGCTAGAATAGAGCCGACAAATGCGACAGGAGGCAAACCGTCAATGGGTTTCGACGTTCCCAAAGAGGTGACTATCGTCGAGGTTGGGCCGCGGGATGGCCTGCAGAATGAAGAAAGGGTGGTGCCGACGGAGGACAAGCTCAGGCTGATCGAAGCCCTGTCGGAGGCTGGCCTTAAGCGCATCGAGGTAACCAGCTTTGTACACCCCAAGTGGGTTCCCCAGCTCCGCGATGCCGCGGAGGTAATGAAGGCCCTTCGACGCCGGCCCGGCATACTGTACAGCGTTCTGGTCCCCAACCAGACGGGTTTCGATCGTGCGCTGGGGGCGGGGGTGGAAGAGATCGAGGTCTTCCTATCGGCCAGCGAGAGCCACAATATGCTCAACGTGAATCGCACGATCGCGCAGTCGCTGGAAGGGCTGGAACCTATTTGCCAGGCCGCCAGGCAAAGCGGCATTATCGTGAGAGCATCGATCGCGACCAGCTTCGGCTGCTCCATCGAGGGCCGCGTTCCGGCGGAGAAAGTGATCGACATTGCTGGATCCCTGGTGGGGATGGGCGTGGAGGAGATCGCTTTTGGAGACACGGTGGGCCTGGCCAATCCTCGCCAGGCGTACGATCTCTTCTCCCGACTGCGGGACGCGCTTCCCGGGACGCGGCTGGCAGCGCATTTCCACGATACGCGGGGTACGGGCCTGGCCAACGCCCTCGCGGCGCTCCAGGCGGGTATAACGATCTTCGATAGCTCGATTGGTGGCATGGGTGGGTGCCCCAACACCCCCGGCGCGGCGGGAAACGTGGCCACCGAGGACCTGGTCAACATGTTCGAGGAGATGGGTGTTTCCACCGGCCTGTCCGTGGCCAAGCTGATCGAATGCGCGAAGCTGGCGGAAGGAATAATCGGCCGCAGGCTGCCTGGCCAACTCAGTAAGGCTCGCGTGTGCGCAAGCTAGACGAGATGAGCAAGAAGTCCGTCAGCGCCCGCGAAGCTGTCAGGGTCGTGCGTTCGGGCCATACTGTGGTGCTCGGTTCGGGCTGGGGCGAGCCGCAGACGTTGGTCGAGGCGCTTGTGGAAGACCACGAGCGTCTCGAAAACGTTCGCCTCATTACGATGTTGCCCGCGGGCGCCTGTAACTATGCGCTGCCCGAGATGTCCAAACACTTCAAGGTCTGCGCCTTTGTGGCCGGCGCCGGGCTTCTCGATGCAGTACGGGCCGGCCGGGTGGATTGCATTCCCTGCCATCTCTCGGAGATACCCCGGCTTTTCACACGGGGACACGTCGCCGTCGACGTGGCCTTCGTGCAACTGTCGCCCCCCGATCCTCAGGGATATTGCACGTTCGGCATAGCGGTCGACTACACGAAAGCGGCGGCTCACTCGGCCCGCGTGCTCGTCGCGGAGATCAATGACCAGATGCCCAGGGTGCTCGGGGACTGTTTGATACACGTTTCGGAGATCGATTTGATCGTCGAGTCCTCTCGTTCTCTGCCGACGTTGCCTCCCACCCTCGAGATTGGTGAGGTGGAGGTGGCGATCGGGCGCCTGGTCGCGGATATGGTGCCCGACGGCGCCACCATTGAGGTGGGCGTGGGCGCGATCCCCGATGCGGTCCTGCGGTGCCTGCGTGACAGACGTGGACTCTCGATACACACCGGCATCTTGACCGATGGGGTGCTGGATCTAGTCAAGGCAGGGGCGATCCGCCGAGCTGCAATCGACGGCAGGTCGCCGATTGTGGCGACCATAGTCGGAGGGAGTCAACAGCTCTTGGACTTCGTGCGGGAGAATGAAATGGTTTCGCTGCACCCCGCGGACTTCACTCACGATGTGGGCGTGTTGAGCCAGATCGAGAATCTCATCTGCGTCAACTCGGCCCTGCAAGTAGACCTTACCGGCCAAGTGAACGCCGAGGTCATAGGTGGGTGGCAGGTAAGCGGAGTCGGCGGGCAGGTGGATTTCACCCGGGGTGCGTCGCGCGCTCCCGGCGGCAAGTCAATCATCGCGCTGCCGTCGACGGCAAGCGGAGGCAAGGTGTCACGGATCGTGTCCCATCTCGGCGAGAGGGCCGTCGTGACGACGCCGCGCACAGACGTGCACTACGTGGTGACCGAGCACGGTGTAGCAAACCTGCGCGGCCTGAGCCTGCGCGAGCGGAAAGAGGCGTTGATTCGCATAGCCCACCCTGATTTCCGGGGGGCATTGGAGCAAGGGCTGTAGCTGCCGGCCTCGGAACCCCTTCCATCTCCCATTTCTCAGCCAAGAATTTTTCAACTTCACCACGATAAATGGATTGTCATCGCGTGTACGGGTGTTTTTCAATGTTCTGTTGGCCAGCCGGTCTACAGTGAGAAAAGTGTTCAGCTTGCGCGCCGGCTGCTCGCGCTGGCGAGGCAGCGGTTTGCATACGAATGCCCTGCACAGGCTGGCAGAGCTGCGCGCACCCTGAAGGATGCGGCTACAGGGGATCCTGCCAGGGAAGTGTGGCTTCAGAGAGGCGTACGGAGATGAGAAGGCTCGGCCTGACCGTGGGGGAAGAGTGCCGCGAGACAGGTGTTCGCAGCCGTGGCAATCGCGATTTGCTAGCGTGGCCAGGAAGTCCCCGCGTCGCATCAGTTGCAGGACCTTGGACAGCGCTGGGGGGAGCGGCCTTGGTGGTCCCGATGGTCGTGCTGCTTGCTTCAGTGATTCCCTTCTGGGGCATGATGCAGGACGATACCTATATTCACCTGCGGTTCGCTCGAAACCTCCTGAACGGCTATGGTATGTCGTTCAACCCCGGCGAATTGACGTACGGGGACACGAGTCCGCTCTGGGTAGCGTTGCTCGCCGCGCTCGGCTTCCTGGGCGCCGACCTGGAGGCGGCAGCCAAGACCTTGAGCCTGTTCTTTGGTCTGGTATCGGTGGCGATCTTCCACCTGGTCGCAAGAGGCCTACTTGGGCCAGGGGTGCTGTCTTTCGCGGCGACCCTTGCCTGGGCCGTAAACCCGACGCTAGTTCGCTGGGCCGCGTCTGGTATGGAGAGTACTCTGGCGGCAGCCGCGCTGTTGCTCTGCGCGCTTGTACTGACCAGATTGGACGTTGGGCGTGGTGAGCTGCTGCAACCCCTGAGCATAGGAGTATCGACGTTGATTAGGCCGGAGTTCACCGGCTTATTTCTCCTCTGGCTGGCGGGTAAGCTTCTTTTCTCTTCGACGGGCCTCAGAGCGAGCCTCGTTTCGACTTTGAAGAGCTGCCTGCTCTACACCGTGCCGCTGGTGCCGTGGTGGTGTTATGCGTTTGTATCTTTTGGAACGGTCGTCCCTAACACGGCTCTCGCCAAGGGGGCGTACTCCCCTATGCTCGCCGATGCCCTGGCACCGCTTGCGAAGGTCTCGGTCTTCGCGGCAGGCTCTGTTCCCGTCGAGCTCGCGGTGCTGGTCCTTGGCACAGGCTGGCTATGGCGCTCAGGGGGGCTTCGCAAGTACTTCGACAGGCGGCTGCTTTTGCTGCACTTTGCGCTGGTGGCCTGGATAGTGGGGGTGCCGGCCGGCTACATCCTCAAGAACGCTCACGTCACTGACCGATACATGCTTGTGATATTTCCGCTGCTAACACTCTATGCGTTTGCCGTGCTGGGTACTGTGTTATTCCAGATGTGCAAGGCTGCGCCCTCTTTTGCCCGAGACCCGCAGTCTGAAGACTGCGGCTACGGATACGGACGGGTACAAGTCATACGCGCTGTGTGGGGGCAATTGTGCAACGCTGCGTCCCACGATGCCCCGCGGTTCCAACGGCGTGCTAAGCCAATCTTGTTTGCTATCCTAGCCGTCACGCTGGCCCAGTCGCTTGTCACGAGCTTCGTCGTCGAGCATCCTTATGTGGAGGGACGACGCGTGCACAATGAGAGCCTCAAGGAGATCGGAGTGTGGTTAGCCGAAAACACGCCGCCCACTACAACCGTTGCCATATTCGACGCTGGCATTGTGGGTTACTTCTCAGATCGAAGGGTTCTCGACGTCGTGGGTCTGGTGAATCCCGCTATCATTCCATTTCGGGCCGCCGGACGCGAGTCGGAGTACCTGAACGTCGCCAGGCCTGATTATCTAGTCGTCGGCGGTAGAGTCGCGGATATTCCCAAGAGCTCTTCCAACTGGTCTTCTAAGGCCACGGTAGTTCTCTCAAAAGAATACGAAATGTTCGGCTACGGCCTTTCCGAAGCCTCGATGAAGCTCGTCGTGAAGCCGGAAGCGCTCTTCCTGAGCGTCTACAGGCTGAACTGGTAGCACGACGGCCAGCCCTTTCCTTAATCTCTCACTAGCCAACTTTACCTATCACCAAATCGTGCCTTGCCGACCCACCGACATAGGGAGTGTTAGGTAGCCAAAATTTCCTATTGCATTCGGGCTACCTAATGGTTATCTTAGCGCGTGCCGACGCGGACTAGCTTGTGAGACAGCATAGCGAGAGTCGGCATTTGTGCACAGTTGGGGCTATTTCGAAGCCCCATACTGGTTTCTTTGGGGACGTGGAGGTGGAGCGGTGGCTAGAAGGGTGTTGGTAGGGATAGTGGTGGGGATCCTGGTGTTCGGCGAGTTTCTGCTGGTGTTGGGGCAAAGGGAAGCAGTGGCAGTCGAAGCGGTGGCCGGGCTGGAGCCCGGAGTATACGCCTTCGACGACTATGGATTTGAGGATCCCAGCGTATACACGTTCTTGAAGGGAGCGTCATTGGGGCTAAAGTGGATGTTCCAGGACTCGATAGGATGGGGATATAGCGATCCGGCGTTGACGCCGCCAATATCGTCGCTGGAATGGTACTTCAGGCGGATTGCGGGGGATCGAAACGGGGTCGGCGGACAGGTAAGGCCAGATGGTAAGAAGATGAGGCTGATGACGGGGATAGGATTGCACGATGGAGAGAACCAGTACGTAGACCAGTCGGGACAATGGCGAGGGGATCAGACGCCGAGCTGGGTGTACAACCAGTATGGAGTGCCGAAGGTAGCGTTCGGGACGGTGGATGGGAGGCGCTGGCAATTTCCGTTGTGGACAGATGGGATAGATTGGAACGGAAATGTGGCGGGTCCGACGCGGTATTTGAACGCGGTAGAGGCGATGGTGCAGGCGTTTGCGCGGGACTACGATGGAGACGCGCGTGTTGAGGGGGTATGGGTAGGCGGAGGAATCTACGGCGAGGGATACCCGTACCCGTGGGATCTGGACACCCAGTATACGGATCAAGGCAAGCAGATGGGTCAGGTCTTAATGGATGCTGGGGTGACGCCGGCTGCTTGGGAGACCTACATAAGCAGGTTAAACGCGATTTACAGGAAGTATTTTGTGAGGACGCCTGTCTACTATGGTGGAGCGGCGCACCCGCGGGGTGGACATGCGCACGTGAGGCGGATGGCGGATGATGCGTTCAGGCAGGGGCTGCATATGGCGGCACACTATCTGGCGGCGGAGCCAGACACGCCGTTTTTTGCGCTGCCGGGGTACACGGGGTATCTGGAGCGATGGTCCTGGGTGAGGGATTATGTGCAGGATGGCGTGGGGCTAGCCGAGCCACGCAGGCTATGGACGGAAAGCGGCGAGACGTACACAGACCAGGGCAAGAGCTACTGGCAGGCGCTGATGGCGTTAGACAAAGGGAGCAGCTATCTGGGGCTGTATCCCCAGCAGAGCAGGGACCCGGCGTTAGCTTCGGTCTACCGTTTCTTCAATGAATACGCTGGTCGTAGGGTGGGGAATACGCCCGGGGCGTGGATAGCGTTCAGGAAACAGAGCCCGGGGATGTGGCAGCCGCAGGTAGATGGGACTTACAGCGTGACGACGAACTCGCCGGCTGGGCCGATAAGCAGGAACGTAACGCTATACGCGAACTATGGAGAATGGCTAACGCAGTACAATCCGGATGGCACGACGGTGGGTTTGTGGAACGTAGGCGGGAAGGAGGGGCTATTTGCGCGGCGGACGGATATGGCCAGCGGGAAGAACGCATTCTACCTAAACGTGAACGATGGATATATTGGTCCGAGTGGTGGGGCGAGATACGTAACGGCACCGAGTGGAGTGGGGGCGACGATCAAGGTAGTGTATCTCGACCAGGGGACAGGCAGCTTCAACGTGCGGTACGATGGGGTAGGCGGCGCGGGTAGTCTGGCCGGGACGGTCAGGAAAGGTGGGACGGGTGGCTGGCAAGTGGCTAGCGTCGGCGTGAATGACGCGTACTTTGGCGGACGGATGCTGGGAGGCAGCGACCTGGGGATAGAGGCAGTGGATCAGGATGTGATCTTGCATCAGGTCGAGGTTAGGGCACCTGGTAGCGGCAGCCCAGCCATCCCAACTCCAACATCCACCAGCACGCCTACACCTGTCCCAACCAGCATGCCGACGGCCACGTATACGCCAATGCCCGTGCCGACCAGCACGCCCACGAGCATTGCCTCTCCGAGTAAGGACGTAACCGGTACGTGGACTGTGGCCGCCGGGTTGGACGATACTTTCACTGTCAACGATTATCAGAACAACAGCAGTGACGTTGTCGTTCGGATTGGCAGCGGTGGAAACTATGACGCCGGGTTGCGGTTTGCGGTGGTGGGTATACCGAGGGGAAGTGTTATCAAGTCCGCCAAGCTGCGTGTGAAGAACCGGGTGTGGACGTGGCAGGACACCTCGGTGACGACATATGCGGAGGCAACGGGCAATGCGGTGGATTTCGGAGCTGCGAAGGCGCTGGTGGATGCGCGGCCGAAGACCGCGGCCAGCGTCTACTGGGCCCAAACTGGTGTGTGGACAGTTGGCACGTGGTTCGAATCGCCCGATTTGGGGGGCATCATCCAGGAGGTTGTCAATCGCTCCGACTGGAGTGCAGGTAACGCGATAGGGCTGGTCTTGAAGGGAGGCGTGGGAGCGGGATACCGATCAATCTCCAGCCACGAGAGCGGGGCGGGCAACGCAGGCACACTGGTGGTGAGCTACGCGCCTCCGGCTAGCTCCGGGACGAATCCACCGGCTCCTACCCCGACTTTGGCGCCTGCGGCCACCAGTACACCGGTCGCAATCCCCACGAGCACTCCGACTCCAGCGCCGACCAGTACGCCGGTGCCCACCAGTACGCCTACGCCGGTGCCCACGAATACGCCAACTCCGACGAATACGCCGACCCCTACGAACACGCCGACTCCGACGAATACACCAACCCCTACGAACACACCCACCCCAGTTCCGACCAGCACGCCGACGCCCACCAACACCCCCGCACCTACCAGCACACCAGCGCCACCGCCGGTTGTAACGTGGACTGGGGCGCTCGTTACCAGCGCCGACGACACGTACACGGTGAACGACTTTCAGAACAACTACACATATCCCGTCGTCAGAATTGGTAGTGCGGGCAGCTATGATGATGGCCTGAGGTTCGCCGCAGTGGGCGTCCCTCGCGGTAGCGTCATAAAGTCGGCGAAGCTGCAGGTCAACAACTACGTTTGGACCTGGCAGAACACGTCCGTAAGTCTATACGGGCATGCGACGGGCAACGCTCCCGGGTTTGGCCCAGGCAATGCTCTTGTAGACACTCGGACGAAGACCTCTGCCAGTGTCCGCTGGGTCCAAACCGGCGTCTGGACGGACGGCACCTGGTATGATTCACCGGATTTGAGGGCAATTATCCAGGAACTGGTGAATCGGCGCGACTGGAACGCGGGCAACGCGCTGGCGTTGATCTTGAAAGGCGGGCCAGAGGCAGCGTATCGATCGATAGCCGCCTACGACGCCTCGCCCAGCAGAGCCGCCAGGCTGATCATCACATATTCGGCGAATTGAGCAGCCTCACTTGGCCAGTTCTTGGTGCGAGATTGCTGCGACGCCCCACCCATGGCGGACAGAGACGTCCGCCCCTACATATTTGTACCTTGCAGCGGAAACCCAGCTAGTTGGCTCAGCGCCTTTCGGAGGCCAGGTCACGATATCTTGTGCCTGGTGCAGTGAGATTGCTCGACAGGTCCACCAGATTGCCGCCGTTGCCACGGCTGGCGGCATTCGTGGAAAACCAGTACCAGCGGTCTATCAGGCGAGTATCCTCCAGCCAGTGCACCAGGTCCGTCATAAAAGTCAACATGCAAGGATCGCTGTCGTCGCCCCAATCCATGCCGAATTCTGTTAGCCAAACAGGCTGTTGCTCCCCCACAGAACGGAGATACTGGACGACCTCGACGATGAAGTACTTCGGGAAGCTCGTGTCACAATAGGTATTCATCCTGCCGTTCGCGTAGTAGAAAGGTGGGAAAGCGTGGAGGTTCCACACGTCGATTGAGGGAAACTCTCCATACATGCCACGATATGCTTCGCGAAAATCCTTGAGATACTGTAGGGCGCCGCCCCAATAGCCGACGACATCCGGGTAGTTGACGATGCCACCGTTGAGGATCTTCGCCGATTGATCGATTGTTTTGATGCGTCTGGACCAAGAGTAGTACACCTGCGCATATTCTTGCGGCGTCAGGTTATCCTGGTTCGGCACGTTCGGCTCGTTGCCGATTTGCCAGTACTGCCCCGGATGCGAGCTAATGAAAGCATCCAAGCCTTCCTCTCGAATGTTGCTCCGAGCAACCATCTGTATCCTCTCTTTGCCCGCGAGAGGCTCCCCCCAGGCATACTGGTAGTACGAGCGCACATTGAGCGCGTCCAGGATTCCTATGCGATCGAAGCCCCGCCATTCGGGCACGACTACGCCAAAGCTCGCATCATAGCGTGGCCCCGGATTCGTTGTGGGCGTTGAGGTAGGGGTAGGAGAGGGACTGGGGGTTCCAGAAGAAGGAAACGGCGTAGGCGTCTGCGTAGGGGTCGACGTGGCCTGAGTGGGAGTCGCGCCAATCTGAGTAGGAGTCGACGTGGCTTGGGTGGCTGTCGAACCAGGGTTGGGCGTTGGCCAGGGGATCGGAGTTGGCGTGTCGGTCGGGGTTGGGCTTGGGGTTAAGGCTGGCGCGCGCAAGACGGGTAGATAGGCGACGTAAGCTGAGGCAACGTCGCCTGAGCTCTTTCCCTGAGCAGACCACCAGTCCTGGCCTGGCTCGTAGTGTTGGAAAGCGGAAGTTGTCGAGCCGTAGGGTCCGGCTAGACCGGCACTCCCGCGCGCCAGCGCCACGGCGAACAATAGTGCTAACGAGACTGTGAGCTTCGACGCAATATCCCTTCTGTGCGCCATAGTCGGATGCTTAGTTTAGTACCCTCTTGCCTTCTATCTCTCACGGTAAGCCCGGCTGGCAGCACTGTCAATCCACAATCCAGTAACAAAAGGTCGCAGATTTGTTGCCCATTATTAAGACAGGGTTGGCTGAAAATACTGAAATGCTGCTTGGATGCATCCCTTACCGCGTTGTCATCGACGTGGAGTAATCTGCGGGCGTAAGCTGGGGAGATAGCAAGAAGACGACAGCTATGGACGTCGTTCGACCCAAATCAGCAATCACGTACTACTGGCTGGCAAGTGGATGGGTTGCGCCCGCGTTGCTGGGCATACTCCTTCTCCCAATGTACTTTCTGTCACTTGCCGGCAATCATACCGAGGCAGAGGATGCCCTCGTGTATGCGGCTGACGTGCGACGAGCAGATCCGGTTAGTCTTTCGCATCCCAACCACATCCTTTACGGGTGGTTGGGATACGGTTTTTACCGCTTGATCGATGTTGTCAGGCCAGGCTCGGATCCCCTATTTGCGCTGCAGATCCTAGATGCACTGTCCGGAACTGTTGGCGTCGTCATACTGTTCTGCCTGCTCAGGAGGCTGTTGGGCCCATATCCGGCAGCGGCGGCGTCGCTATTCCTGGGTCTCTCTTACGGCTATTGGTGGTATAGCGTCGAATCAGAGGTATACGTTGTGTCCGCGGCAACGCTGATCGCCGCGTTCGGCCTTGCCTACAGGGCCCTGTCGCACCCGAGTACCCGGTCCTACTTCCTCCTTGGCGCGGGCCACGGCCTGGCTGTGCTGGCACACGTCAGCAACGTCCTTTTTGCGGCAGTGGTGCTTGCAACGCTATTGCTCATGCGAGCAAGGGTCGGGCCGGGAATCTCATTGAAGAACTTCGTCGCCTATGCGCTGTCTATCGCCTGCGTCGCCGGTCTGCCTTACGCCGCCGCGGCAACGCTGGTCGCCAGACTGAGCTCGGTCGAGGAGCTATCGGAATGGCTGGCATATTACATCGTCGTCGAGAAGTACGGAGGGTTAGATCTTTTGACGCCTGTGAAAGCCTCGATTGGAATGGCTCGAGCCATGATTGGGGGGCACTTCGTGTTTGCTTTCCCGGCGCTGGGCGATGTGATGACGTCTGTAGGTGATTTCTACCTCTTTGAGGAGCGGTTCCTCGCGAGAGGTTTTGACAGTACAATGGCGATCGGCCTGCTGTTTGCTACATTATTGTTTTGTGGGGTAATCGTACGGCTAATAGCAGTGGGCGTGCGGAACTGGAGAATGGTCTCGAGCATGCATTCGCAGCTAGTTGTTCTCCTGCTGGCCTGGCTAGTTCCCTACGCGGTTTTCTTCGCCTGGTACGATCCCAAGAACCTGGAGTTCTGGATAGCCCCTATGGTGCCCATCACCATACTCCTGAGCCTGCCTCTGGCCACCGATGCGTCAGATCGCTCATCCCAGTCTGTGCCCGCGCTTGTTGTGGCGGCCGTTGTGCTGCTCGGGCTGATCAACTGGTTCGGCAGCGTCAGGCCACAGCAAAGCCCCGATCTTGACTTCTGGCGGCAAAAAGGAGCGTGGTATGAATCGCATGCCAGGTCGGGCGATCTCATAGTAGCAGGTGGCGGCTACGTCTGGGCCAGCTATCTGACCTATTACACTCGTGCCAGGGTCTTCGCACTTGATCAGCACTTGAGACACGCCGTGGGCGATCGCAAGGGGCTCTTTCGGCAGCTCGACCTATTGATACAGGAAACATTTACTGGAGGTGGAGATGTTTACTTTACGGTCGATGCGATAGGAGAGGATCCGGAGATCGACGGTTTCGGGCATAGGTGGGACGGGGAGGACCGTATGGCTCTGAGAGAGTGGTTGTTCACAATTAAAAAATGTGATGCTTGTGCTGCCACCTTTTCAGCGAAATGTAGCCAGCGTTCCGTAACATTCTCGTTAGAGGGCATCCGGAGTGCGGACATTTCGCCTGCAGACTCGATGCGGGCAGGGGGCACGATTCGGTGCAGGTGGCATCAAACAAAAGGGTGTGCGTCGTTCGATACGGCTACTATCCGTCAGACCCCAGGGTTCGCAAAGAAGTCGTGGCCTTGATCGACAACGGGTACCAAGTCGATGTCGTCTGTTTGAGAAAGACCGGCGAACCGAGAAGAGAAACGGTCGACGGCGCAAACCTGCATCGGTTGCCGTTGGAGCATCGCCGGGGTGGTTTCTCGCGATACGTGCTCCAGTATGCGGGCTTCTTCTTCCTCGCTTTGGCGCAAGTGACGCTGCTACACCTACGCCGGAGGTACCGCATCGTCCAGGCCAACAATATGCCTGACTGTCTGGTGTTCACGGCCCTGGTACCCAAGCTGACCGGGGCCAGAGTTGTGCTCGACGTGCACGATTTGATGCCGGAGCTGTACGCGGCGCAGCACGGTGGCGACCTCGATGCGCCTGTTCCCCGCTTGCTCCGGGCGCAGGAGAAGCTGTCCTGTAGCTTTGCGGATCACGTGGTGACGGTAACTGATCTGTGGAGGGATAAGTTAGCGGATCGATCTGTCGATCGGCGCAAATGCACGGTCGTGATGAACGTCGCCGACGAGAGACTTTTCCCGCGAGGCTCCACAAGGGTGCGGCGCAACGGCGACCTGAGAGAACACGGACCATCGATTGTCTATCACGGCTCCTTGATAAGAAGATATGGGGTAGACGTTGCCATACGTGCGATCGGCTCCGCGATGGACAGGCTGCCCGGTTGCACTTTGACCGTTCTCGGCGAGGGCGAGCAGTTAAAGGATCTCGAATCGCTTGTGCGAGACCTTGGGCTGGAGGGAGTTGTCGTGTTTAGCAAGAAATCTGTGGGCCCTGGACCCGTGTGGGAGGCCATTGCCAACGCCGATATCGGGGTGGTTCCCCATCGTCGCGACAGCTTTGTGGACGAGATCCTTCCTAACAAACTCTTGGAGTATGTTGCCGTGGGCACGCCGGTCATAACTTCCAGAACCAGAGCCATCGAGACCTACTTCGACGATACTATGGTGAGATTCTTCCAATCGGGGGATGACCAAGACCTGGCGAGATGCATTCTAGAGCTTTGCCTTCGTCCTGAGTTGGCCAGATCGTTGTCTGCGAGCGCCGACAGGTTCAACGACACTTTCAACTGGGCGAATGTCGCCGTAACGTATGTGTCGGTTATGGATCGACTGGCAGCGGATGGTTAGCAGTCTGTCAACGTTGGTATGATAACTGTCACCCTGAGTCCTTCCACGAAGGACGAAGGGTCCGCCTCAGGCGGATTCTTCGCCTCTCCGGAGGAGTCCGGAGTCCTTCGGACCGCTCCGCTGCGGCTCAGAATGACACATATTGCGGGAGGTCCGGGTGCTTATTGCCGAAGCGAAGTGGTTTGGTCGCGAGGTGCGGTGCATGGATCCTGTCGCGATCTTTCCGATGTGCAATGTCGGCAGTGCGTCAGAGGATTACAGGCGAAGAATCCAGCCGTGGATAGACGACTGGATTTTCAGGCCTGCGAGAGAGAAACGGTTGCCAGTTAGGCACGTCGATCTGGCCGATGCGCAGGGTGTGGACATTGTTGGCGATTTGACTGACCACGGCTTCCTGGAGAAGCTGTCAGAAATGCAGTTCAAATCGGTGTTTTGCTCTAATTTGCTGGAGCACGTTGGCAACAGGGAAGAGGTCTGCCGTACTCTGACGTCGATCGTGTGCGTCGGAGGCTACCTTTTCATTTCCTGCCCTTTCAGATTCCCGTTCCACCCGGATCCTGTCGACACGCTGTTTCGACCCGACATAAACGAATTGGCCAGCATGTTCCCGGGCACGAGCATCTATCGTGGGGAGGTGGTCAGGTGTGGCACGTACGCCGACTACATATCGAGATTGAAATTGATCAGGATGTTGCTTCGCACGTTTGTGCCGCTATACAAGCCGCACGAATGGTCTCAGACGGCGCGGCTGCTACCGTGGCTGCTCAACAATTTTCAGGCAACATGTCTGATATTGCGTAAGGATGCTCAGGTCCAGCGGGAATAGGAAATCGTCTCAAGAGCGTGATTTGGCTCAAAGCGAGCCGGCCCGCCCCGGCCCAGGGCGAGGAGACCTCGCCCCTACGATTTGAGACAATCTCTAAAGAATATTAAAGGTCGTGCTGCTTGCGGCTACTAACAAAACTGTCAATCGCTCGTCAAAGGCTTTCAGGCGATTTTTAGAACCGCTGACTAAGATATCGTTAGCGTTGGGATTGGCGAAAGAAGCGCAGGTAACTGCGTTGGCCGGAACGAGGCGGAATCACACGGGTCTTGAGGTATGTTTTGTCGACGCACACGCCATCGGTTGAGCAGCGCATTCACGCCCAGGCCAAGGACGCAGGAAGATCGGCCTGGTACTACCCATTCATCAAAAGTGTTCTCGACGTCACGATATGCCTGATGCTTTTGCCGTTTTTGGTGCCCACGATGGCTCTGATTGCGATTTGCATAGCGCTCGATTCGCCCGGGCCAATCATATTCCGGCAGACGAGAATACGCGGGCGACAGGGGGCAGCCGGCGGAAGCTTCGTCACGAAATCCGGAAGCGGGCCGAAAGACATTTCGCAAGAGCCGATTGAATCTTGGAACGGATGCACGTTCACGATGTACAAGTTCCGTTCGATGCGGCACGACAGCGACGATGTGGCGCACCGACAATTCGTCGAGGACTTCATCAAAGGTGGCGCAAGTTCGGCCATTGCCGGGGACGAAGACGGTGCGCCGGTCTTCAAGCTGGTCGACGACGACCGGGTTACGCGCGTCGGCAGGCTACTGAGAAAGACCAGCCTGGACGAGCTACCGCAACTGTTCAATGTGTTGAAAGGCGAAATGAGTCTCGTCGGACCGCGGCCTGCGCTGGCGTATGAAGTCGAGATGTACAAGCCGTGGCATTTGCAGCGACTAGATGCTAGGCCAGGTATTACCGGTCTCTGGCAGGTCAAGGGAAGAAGCAGGGTTTCATTCGAGAGAATGGTCGAGCTCGACATCCAGTACGTCGCCGAGCGTTCGATTCTGTTGGATCTTAAGATTCTGGCGCTGACGGTGCCCGCCGTATTTTCGCAAAACGGTGCTGCGTGAATTGTGGTAGGGCAAGCGCGCCAGTCCGGGGGAAATGTGGACGTGAACTCACCTATGCGCAATCAGCCTAGCTCACTCACTCTGCTTGAGGTGCAGCCGATCACGGACGAGACGGAGGTCGTTCGTGTGGGCGTGGTGGGATGTGGCTACTGGGGACCGAATCTGATCCGGAACTTCTTCGAGATACCCGGGTCGTCCGTGGAGATAGTAGCCGACCTGCGCGAAGACCGCCTTACCCACATCAAGAAGCTTTATCCAGCCGTCGAGGTCACGCGCGAATATGGAGACATTCTCGATTCCTCCGTCGACGCGGTTGTCGTCTCCACCGGCGCCTCAACTCACTTCGATTTGGCCAAATCGGCGCTTCAACGGAGAAAGCACGTGCTGGTGGAGAAACCCCTCTGCACGACCAGCAAGCAGGCAGAAGAACTCATAGATCTCGCCGAGAGATACTCCAGCGTCCTGATGGTGGGGCACACCTTCGAGTACAACCCGGCAGTCGAGACGCTCAAGGCCCTTGTTCAAAGCGCAGAGATCGGCGATGTCTATTACGTGAACACAAGTAGACTCAACCTGGGAATCTTTCAAAAGGATATCAACGTTTTGTGGGACTTGGCACCCCATGACATCTCTATTCTTCTGTACGTGCTTGGAATGGAGCCGGTGAGCGTTAGCGCTCGCGGCAGCTCGTTCGTGCAGCCCGGCATCCACGATGTAGCCTACCTGACGCTGAATTTCCCGAAGTCGGTTCTTGCCCACGTGCACGTCAGTTGGCTCGACCCCTGCAAGATGCGCAGAACCACCGTGGTGGGGAGCAAGAAGATGGTTGTGTACGACGATGTGGAGTCGCTGGAAAAGATCCGGATTTACGACAAGGGCGTCACGGTTCTTCCTCACACCGATACATTTGGCGACTTTCACCTTAGTTATCGCTATGGGGATATCACGGTGCCGCACGTCCCCTTCACTGAGCCGTTGAAAATTGAGTGCTGCCATTTTCTCGAAAGCGTTCGCACCGGCCAACGCCCAAGATCCGATGGCTACGCTGGCCTCAGGGTAGTGAAGACGTTGGAAATGGCGCAGAAGTCCCTCCTCAACGGCGGCCTGGCAGAGCGCATAGAATTGTGAGGCCGCGCAATGCAGAGCGCAGCACGTGGCCACCTTCAGGCCGTGCCAAAATGGGGAATTGCCTTGCCGAGGCCGGTCGTTTCCCTTTTTGCAGTGGCGCTCTGCACCAGCGTGGCGATGGGACTGGCCGTGCGCCTTGTCGACATAGCTAGCGTGCCACCGTGGCATTCGGACGAGGGACTCTGGGCTATGCCGCCGCGAGACTTCGTGCTGTTCTCGCGCTGGACGTTGGGCTCCTATTATCATCACTACCTGAGTCCGCTCTTTACGGGACTGCTGACACTGGAGTTCTGGGTACTTGGACCCGGAATAGTTCAGGCGCGGATCCTCAACGCTTTCGCCGGTGTTCTGACCGCCATCGGCGTTGGTCTGCTGGGCAGGCGACTTGGCTCGCCTACGGCAGGCGCCCTTGCCGCCCTTGCCCTCGCCGTGGACGGACCGTCGATAATCACCAGCAGGTCAGTCCTGCTGGAGAGCTTGCAGGGTCTCCTACTTGTCGGTCTCGCTTGCCAGGCGGTCGGGACCGGGCGATGGCGCAGGCCAGGCCTGGCGCTGCTGATCGGTCTGGCTGCCCTGACCAAGCTTCTGTCCCTCTATGCAGTGGCGCCGATCACACTCTACAGCTTGTGGAAGAGGGGATGGAGGGGGGCCTTGCTCGATGGTTTGTGGCTTTCGGCCGGTGTGCTGCTTGCCGGATCGGTGTTCGGCGTGATCGCCCTTGCCGACTGGGACAATTTTGGGAGTGTCTGGCGCTGGGAGTTCACCACGCGGACGATGGGCCGGGCGATGGGTATGTTGGGCTCCGAGGGCTCGCTTCGCGATACGGCCATCTATTTTCTTACTCGCTCTCCTGTTCTGCTGCTGGCATTGCTGTGCGCGTCGATTTTGGCCTTGATCCGGCGCTGGCTGACGAATGCCGCGTCGTTCGTTGGACTCTGGGTTGTGGTCGGTGCGGCAGTGATGACCGTCCAGGGATACTCTCCTCAGCGATACTACGTCCCCCTGATTCCCCTCACATGGCTTCTTGTTTTTCTCGTCCTGAGAGATGCACCGCCGCGGGGCGCGCTGACTGACTGGGGACCGCGCCTCGCCTGTGTCCTGTTGCTGGTGCACACGCTGTTCAGCCTGACGTCGTTGTTTGGATACTACTACGTTTTGGAGCGCCGTGATGAGAGCCCGGCCGCGTTGGCGCAATGGGTGGACCAGAATGTGAGGCCTGGCGAGCGCGTGCTGGGTCCCTTCAACCTCGTCGTCTCGACGAGAGCGCAGGCGCTCGGCCTCGAGAGTGTTTCCAAGCGGGGCCCACTGACTCCCGCGGACCTCGACGCCCTCGGCGTCGCCTACGTCATTGTAAGACACGACACCGGACCTGACCCGCTCTCCAGCAACCTGAAGATTGAGGAAGACAATCAGGACAGATACAGGCTGGTAGCCCAGTTCCGTGACATACGTGTCTACCGGATCTCCCATAGTCAAGATTAAAAATATGTTAGCAGCTTCTCGTGGGCCGTGCATCCGCCTGTAAGATTCGTTTGTTAGATTACCTCCGAACATTAAAAGGCCGCAATTGTCCACTCACCCACTATTGGCCAGGAGGTTAACGACAGATGGCGAACATTGGCTTGCCGAGAGCAACAGTGCGCAGGTTGATCTTGGTCTTCGTGGCGGTGCTTTTTGTCGGGCTGATGCTGGCGTTGCAGCCGCTAGGGGCTGCATACCCAAGTAGCATACCCAGCGCCCCGGCCGGGACCGGGCCGGACGCTGACCCTACGACGTTCAAGTTCAAATCCGACAACTCCGACGTCGTGCTGACCAGGCAGAATGAGTCTTTGATCGACAATAGCGCCGTGTCGGCTTTGTACGGTACGCTGGATGGTATGACGATTTGGGACGATGGTGTCGACGTTGCATCGGCAGGCTATACCGGACGTGGTGGGCCCAAAACCCCAGTGGGCACTGATCTCACGGATGCCGCCGGCTGGCCAAACGTTAGGGTCGACAACGGTAAGGTCGCCATCGACGCCACTACAGGGCGGTTCAAGTTCTTCGATAATTGGCCTTACGTAGTTGGGAACTTCCCCAGCGCGGGTCTGACACGAGGCGTCTTTGTCGCCAGCGGCGTTGCCTATGTGGCGGATGGCTCCGGCGGTGTAAAGATAGTGGACGTGTCCAATCCTGCCAGCCCAACCCAGGTTGGATCATACCGCACGCCCGGCGTGCCTCGCGGCATTTTCGTAGCTGGTCGCTACGCGTATGTGGCCGACGATTGGATGGGCCTGCGAATTCTAGACGTTTCCAACCCGGGCAGTCCGTTTGCTGTGGGAGGCTACGATACCCCTGGCGTCGCCCAAAGGGTATTCGTTCGCGGCCAGTATGCCTATGTGGCCGATGGATGGTCCAACTTGCAGATCATCGACGTTTCCAACCCAGCCGCCCCCACGAGGGTTGGATGGACAACTACCTCTGGGGCAGAGAGCTGGGGCATCTATGTCCAGGGTCGCTATGCTTATCTCACAGCAGGACAGTTGGGCTTGCAGATCGTCGACATTTCCAACCCGAGTAGCCCAACCATCGTCGGCACTTACAATACGTCAGGCTATGCCGTCGGCGTGGCGGTATCGGGAAACCTTGCCTACGTGGCGGACCACACGGATGGGCTCGAGATCGTGGACGTATCCGATCCAACAGCACCTTTTCTAGTGGGGAGCTACGACACGCCTGGCTTCGCGTACAATGTCCAGATAGCCGGCAACTACGCCTATGTGGCCGATCAATGGAAGGGTCTGCAAGTTATCGACGTCTCCGATCCCACTAACCCAAGATCATCGCGCTACTACAATACTGGTGACGCCAAAGAACTGTTCATTGCCGGTAACTACGCCTACGTGGGCGATGGCGTGAACGGTGTCCAGATCATTTCGCTGGCTTCGCCGGGCTCGACGCCGAGTATGCTGGGGTCCTTTGATACCAATGGGTTTTCGCAAAACGTGTTTGTCAAAGGAACCAACGCCTTTGTCGCCGATGGTAGCGCCGGACTGCAGATCATTGGCGTCGCCAATCCAGGTACGCCAGTCCTGCTAGCCACGCACGACACCCCTGGAAGTGCGAACGGCGTGTATCTAGACGGTGGCTTTGCCTATGTCGCCGACGGCACCGGTGGAGTGCAGATAGTGAGCGTTTCGACCCCAACCGCTCCGGTCATCGCCAGTACCTACAATGGGATCACCGACGCGCTCGGCATCTTCGTCTCAGGCAAGTATGCCTACGTCGCGGGTGACACATCAGGCCTAACGGTCCTCAACGTGACCAATCAGGCCTCGCCGAGTCTGGCGGGCGGTGTCGCCATTCCGGGCGAAGCCCAGTCGGTCGTCGTCTCCGGGAAATACGCCTACGTGGCCGCCGGTTCTGCGGGTCTGCGCATCGTCGACGTATCAGACCCCACGAACCCGACTCTCTCCGGGGTCGTAGACACGCCTGGGAACGCGCTGTCCGTCCAGCTATCCGGCTCGTACGCATATGTTGCAGACTGGGCCGACTTCACCGGGCAGGGCGTTCTGCAGATCGTCGACGTATCGAACCCGACATCTCCAAGCATCGTTGGCTTCAGGCGTGTGTCGGGTTATGTGTACGGGGTCTACGTCACAGGGAAGCGAGCCTATCTGGCGAGTCAGTGGCAGGGTTTGCGCATTCTGGACGTGTCGGATCCCACAGCCCCCACTCACATTGCATCCTTGCCGACCACCAGAGCTGTGGGGGTATGGGTTGAGGGCAATGTCGCCTACGTAGCCGACAGCACGCAGGGATTGCGCTTGATCGATTTGGCACCATCGGAAGCACCCGGAGGTCCGATCACCACTCGCTACAACTATGATGCGACACCCCCGAGCTCATCTGTGAGTGCCTTGCCCAACACTCAGTCGCAGACCTCTTTTGTGGTGTCCTGGACGGGCAGTGATGTGGGGTCCGGTCTGGCCAGTTTCGACGTCCAGTACAGGGATGGTCCGTCCGGAGCCTGGACGACCTGGGTATCCTACACCACCGCTCTAACCGCGACGTTTGGCCCGACGAGCCCCGTGACCGTGGCGCCTGGCCATACCTACTACTTCCGATCCAGCGCCAGAGATAGAGCCGGCAACGTCCAAACACCGATGGGTGGTGACGGCGACGCCCGCACCAGCATTGCTGCGCCGGCGTCGACCTCGACGCCCACGCCGACAAACACGCCAACCCCGACTGCCACAGCCACAGCCACTGCTACGCCGACGCCCACGGTCACGCCGACGGCTACACCGACGGCGACGCCGACCACCGGGCCAGTCAACCGCACGTACAAAGGCTATGTGCCTGACGTGCGGGTCAACTGGCAAGGAAGATAGTGTGGGGTGGTACGGCAAATAGCTACGCGAATGCCGAGGCCAGGTCATCCTGACCTCGGCGACAATCTAAGGAGAGTTCGCTTGGCTTCGAAGTCTAAGCTAATTCTTGGTGCGAAATGGTGATGATGCCCCGCCCCGCCCCGGGGCAACCACGCAGGGTTGCCCCTACGGGCCGTAATTCCGCACCACAAACTAAGGTAGCTGAAAGAGCGACACGCAACGAGCTCTTGGGAGTGTCCGTTGACGGAAATGGCGACGCGCGCGTGGTCGGTCTGGTCGCCTACGATCCTTCGCGTGACCTCTACCTCTTGATACACAGCAAAGCCAGCAGCCAGCGAGAGAAGTCGCGGAGGGGACCCAGAGGTGAGCTCAGCCCTCGCGAGCTGCAGGTTCTGCACCTGGTCGCCGTGGGCAACAGCAATGAGGAACTGGCGCGCAAGCTGGGAATTAGCTTGAACACCGCCAAGCGGCATCTTCAGAGCATTTTCGTTCGGCTAGGAGCGGTCAGTCGCAGCGAAGCCGTGGCCAGAGCGCTGCGAGAAGGTTGGTTGCGCTATGCTTGACAGCCAGTTGCTCGGCGAGGGGCTGCTCGTGGTTGGCGTCATTGCATACGACGCTTCGAAGGACCGGTACGGCTTGATATTGACGGCCAACGCCAGGGGAATCCCAGGCACGTGTCCTCCCGACGGAGCCTTGAACGAGCTAGAGCAGAGGGTTCTGCAAATGATTGCGAGTGGCGCGGGGAACAAGCAGGTCGCTCGCACGCTGCGCACAAGCCCGAGCCTGGCCAGCCGACGCGTTCGCGACATCGTCAAGAAACTGGGGAAGCGATCGCGCGCGGAAGCGATCGCCCACGCATCTACACTGGGTCTTCTGAAAGCGGACTAACGCTTTGGGTAGTGGACGCTAGATTGCGGGATATGCGCGAGCGCAGCCCCACCCCCAGGGCGGACAGGGCCGTCCGCCCCTACGCTCGCAGAGCACTAACGCCTTACCCCCGCTTGACGGCGACTATCTCGTAGCAGTTGGCGATGTGCATAGCCAAACCACTGAGGGGGCGCAACCCTCGCTCCAGGAGCCCTACCATGCCTCCCCTGGCACCTCCAAGATATGGGTAGGCCTTTGCGTCGAAGCCGACCTGGTCTAGCCCCCTTGCCAGCTTGAAGGGATCTAGCAGCCTCTCCATATAGACGTGGCCAATGGGATCCAGGGGACACTCCAAGCCATTCCTTCGCTCCGGCCGCACGCCTTCATCGAGAAATCGTCGGCAGGCCGCTATGACCTGCTCTTTGTCCATACCGTAGGTTCGGTATGCCAAGTCTTGCACTTCATTGTGTGGCAGAGTCGGATAGGTCAGTTGAATTATCTCTGCCCTCACTTTCTCGTAGGGCTTGGCATGAATGTTCTCAGCGGGATGTCCGCACGGAATGCCCTTTTCGAACCAGTCCCAGACCTTTCGTGTCCTATGAACGGTCAGGAAGTTGCAGGCATTGTTCCCGTCTGAAATCAAGAGCGCCCCGCCCCGCCGCAAAACCCTGTGAGCTTCCTGGAAGAAGCGCTCGAGCTGATGGAAATGGGAAATCGCCTCCACGGCCAGCACCACGTCAAAGGTGTTGTCCGCGTACTCGAGGCTCGTCACGTCGTTGACCCTGGCGTAAATGTGCGCATTGGGCAGGAACTCGGCCACGTAGGAGGCAAAGGTTCTGACCATTCCCTGGTAGATGTCAACCCCGTATACCTCCTTGGCTCCGAGAAAGTGGCAGGCCACGCACGTCAAGCCGAACCCGCACCCAGCGTCGAGGACGCGTTGGCCGCCGACATCCCGTCTCGCCAGCGCGAACATGTGCTGCAAGTATCTCACGTACTTATCGAGTCGTCTGGGCTCGCGCAATGAGCCGCAGTAGGTCTGCAACCACGGATCATAGCGAGAGGCCGTTCCCTCCGCCAGTATCTTCTCTACGATGGCACCCATCGCCGCATAGCTAGACGTCACCGGTCGCACCATCGTCAACCTCGAATCCAGGGGCCCGGCCCAGTTGTTTCATTGGGTTGAAGCACACGGTCATATATGTCCTGAACCTCGGCCACGAATCTTTCGATGGTGAATCGACGTAGGACGCTCTGGCGAGCCGCCTTGCCCATTTTGACGGCCTTGGCTCCGTCAAGAGCGAGCGTCGTAATGGCTGTGGCCAACGCCTCGACGTCGCCGGGCGGAACCAGTATCCCAACGCCGTCGTTCTCGATTATTTCCGGCACCCCTCCGGCGTTTGTTCCTATTACGGGCTTGGCCGCGGCCATCCCCTCGATCAAAGTGAGTCCGAAAGGCTCGGGTTCTGTGGCCGAGTGGACCAGGACATCGATGCCGGAGAGGATGCGCGGGATGTCGGTGCGGAAGCCCGAGAAGATTACAGCATCCTCCACATCCAGCGAACGGGCCAACTCGCGGATTTCGCCGATGTACCTGGTATCGTCCGGCGGATCCGGCTCGCCGACAATCAGGCACTTGACGGTAGGTGCCGTGCGCCTGGCACTTGCCAGCGCCCTTAGGAGGACCTTGTGGCCTTTCCATTCCACGATCCTTCCCACGTTAGCTAGGACGAAGTCGTCCGCGGCGAGTCCGAATTCAGCTCTCACAGGCCCACTGTCCCGAGCGGCGAGGTAGCCATCCAAGGGAAGGGCGTCGTACACGACGCGGCCGGGTCGAGCAGACCAGTGCGATTCCCAGAAGGTCTTCATCGCGTAAGACATGTAGATGGCAAAGGTGACGACCCTTGCGAGGACGCGATCAAGTTGGCTGGCCTCACCGTATTGCCGACCGTGGCATATGCAGGGCACGCCGGCAAGCATGCTGGCGATGATGCCCTCGCGGTTGCCGACCGGCTCGTCGTTGAGATGGACGAGGTCGATGCGGTGGCGGTGTATGACCTCGCGCAAATGCCAGGCCTGCGGAAGGGTCTTGAATACGACCTCTTCGCAGATCTTGGCCGCACAGTAAGCCCGGCGGACCCAGGACAGCCGCTTCAAGGTACGCACGAGGGCGCTATTCTTCCAAGTCCTGGTACCGGACTTTGCACGCTCGGCACCGTTTTGGCCAAGGACGATCACTTGAAGGCCCTGCGCTACGAACTGCGGCACGTACTGGTTTGGCCCGTAGAACAGCACGATAGGCTGATAGCGAGCTCGGTCCAGGTTTGCCGCCAGGCGGTGGAGCCCTACCGTGGATCCTCCGACGCCTGATGCTTTCTCGACATACAAGACGCGCCGCGGTCGCGACGCCGGCCGATCGGGCGCGCCGACAGCGGCGGCATACTTTTCACTGGATGACGTAGCCATGGTCACGTTCGTCCTTGCCGAAGGCAAGTCTCCTTGTAGATTTGCTTTGCGCGCACGCGCGCTTCTATCAAGAGCGAAAGGCGCTCTGCCACGCTCCCCCAGGAATTGCCCCTGGCCACCTCACGTCTCCTCTCCGCCAGACCCTCGTCTCTTTCGCATAGAGCCGCTTCGAGGCAGCTCAGGAATGAGTCGGCGTCGCCAGCAATCTTGATGAGTTGTCCGAAGGACCGCACGGCGGGCGTGTCGATCGACACTGTGGGTTTGCCGCATGCGAGATACTCCAGCAGCTTTAGCGGGTTTGCGTTCAGCGCGTCGGGACCCTGCCTGTAGGGGACCAGACACACGTCGAAGGCGTGGATGTACGAGGGAACTTCACGCACCTTCTTGCGACCGAGGAAGTGGACGTTACTCATCTCGCGCAGTCCCGTTAGCTCACTTTCGCAATCGAGGGGGTTGACATCGCCAACGAAGATCAATGACCAGGACGGTCTCGACCCGGCCAGGCGTCCCAGCAGCTCGAGATCGAGGCGCCGGCCGACGAGGCCAACATAGCCAACGATGGGCCTCGGCAGATTCGAAATGTCCGGAGGCGCTGCGTCGCTGTTGGTACCGACTTGTACGTGAGCCGCGAAATCAACTCCATGTGAGAGCAGAAATGTGCTTGGATTGAACGGCGCCTTTGTGGCGAGAAGACTATCTGACGCCACCAGTACGAGATCAGCTCTTGCCAGCAGGTATCGCTCCCTGCTCTCTATCAAAGCTCGCGTTGCTGGCGTCACGTCGACGTAAGCGGTGTACTCGTCGGTGACCCTATAAACGAGCAGTTTCTCGTCGAATTTGCCCACCTGGTCCCAGACGTCTGGTCGTTCCAGCCAGAGGATGGGATGTTCGATGCCTATCCGTCGCATGGCTAGCTTCAAGAGGGAAGTGCGTATGAGATCGGTCATCGTGCTCAAGGGAAACCTTCCGCTGACGGGCGCAAGAACAGGCGGCAGAAACGTGTACAGGTTTGGGGAAACACGGCGCAAGCTGGGCCGCGCGACGTCGGCGAGGCTGATCTTGCCCCGCGCGACCGCCCGGACCGCGTCTCGCAAATACGTGCGTGGCTCCACGAAAAGAACCTTGTTATGTTTGGACAACTCAGCCATGATGAACTGCCTGCTACGCCACATGCTGTCCCAAGGCTCGGGGGCGAAGCACAGCAGTCCCTGTCCGGTGAGCATACTTATCTCCTAGCATCGCAACGTAGCTAGTTTTGGGTGCGAAATGGCTGCGCGACCCGCCCCCCGGGCGGACAGAGACGTACGCCCCTACGCATGTCCGCCCCGCCCCCAGGGCGAGGAAACCTCGCCCCTACGCTGTTGCATTTCGCACCGAAGACTAGCTATAGTTTATGGCCACCTCAACTTGGACACGCTCCGGAATGTAGACGTCAAGCCGTAGCACACCGTTCTCAACTCTGTAGGCCACTGGCGCGCCGTCGATGGTAACGTTGCGTATGGACACGTTCAGCGTCTCGGGCTTGCTGAGATGAAAAAGGTTGGCGGTTTGTGAATCATTTCTCAGGACGACGTTGTTGCCATAAAACTTGACGTCGACGGTGCCGTCGCGGTTGGTTTTCTTGAGGTACAGGCGCTTGGCAATGTAGTCCAGGCTTCTCCACTCGACGCCGCCTTGCACCTGGTTGATCCTGTCCGCCCACGGGCCGAAGCTTCCCGGCGCGTCCTTGAAGAACGTCGAGTGCTCGAAGAGCAAGACGGGCTTGTCCAGAAACAGGTCGACAGGGTAGACCGTCTGTGTCACCTGCCCCCGGTGGGTTATCGGGAAGTTGCCGTAGTCCAGGTCCGCCTGATACATTCGAAACGTTCGACTCTTGCTGGGTTTCGCGTTGCGGGGGGCGTTTGACGTACTCACCGCAAGGTTGAAATTGAATTTCTTCACCGTTGCCAGCGCGCGCAGGTCGAACTCCTCGCAGGGGAAAATCATAATTCGGCCGTAGCCAACACCAGTGAGGCTCAGATGCCTTTCCATTCGTGACAGAGCCTGTCCTGCCGTCGCCTCTCTGTCCGCGTCGCTGGCGTCAGGCGGGAACTCGGGACAAGCGTGATTGTTGCCGTGGATCGCCAACGAGAAGCGCTCGGGATGTTCTCGGAAGAGTTTGGCGACATCAGGCTTGCTGCTGAGGTAGTTCGATGGAACAAAGGCGATCGTAGTGTGGAAGTTGCTCGCCTGCATCTCTCGCAGCAGATCAGTGTAGAAGCTCGCCGTCCACTTCTCTGCCCAGAACGGTTGCTGCAGCGGGGGATCGTCGATGGTCAGGTTGGCATAGTGCGCGTCCGAGTGCCAGGCTCGATCTCCGGCGGCGTAGCGGGTAAACATCATCGTGGGCACGATCTCTGGGAAGTAGCGCATCATTAGCGTCTTCCCATCGCCGCTACGGAAGGAGTAGTACAGATCCCACATTGGGATCGCATCGAGGTTCTGGGTAGGCGCGTATGACTGCACGAAAATCGAGCCCATACCAGCCCTGTATCTAACGAAGACTGGATAAGACGCGCCCGTATCGTCGGTGGCACTCACGACGACCTCGACTTTGGGGTTCGACGACGTCGCTACGAGAGCACTATCTGGCTGAGGAGCTCTGTTTTCTATTCTCTGGCCGGCAAGCTGCCGCGCGATGTCCGGGAATCGCGCCGAGATGTTGTAGTCCGTTGAGCTGTCCGTGGGCTTGCGGCTGCCGCGAATCGCGCCCCCGGTCAAGGTTGCCAGGGAATCGTGCTCCGACGTCACGCCGGTCACCAGCAGGTTGATAGGGAATTTCTCCAGCACTGTCCTGAGAGCAGCTAGCTGGGGCTCGCTCAGCCCCCGTAGGACTGGGAAATCGATCTGCACCGCCGTGTACGGCTGGTCGCTCTTGTCTTTGAAGTCGGTTTCGAAGAGTGCTTTGTCCGACACACTTAGCCGCGTCCACGTGAGTCCGTAGAACTCGGCAATGCGTCGGAGGTTTGTGTTGGCGTTCGATTCAGCCTCGGCGCCCGTGACAATCAACACGTCGGCGGGTAGGTCTGGCCTCGGAGCTTCCGCGTCGAGGGCCATCACCGCCGCCGGCACGCCTGGGTCCAGGAGCGGAGCCGTGACCCTGATGTTCCAACGTGTCAGTGCGGCAGGCGCTTCACAGGTAGCCGCCAGCAAGATCGCCATCACAAACAGAATCGCTGCAACTCTGGTCATTTCGCACCAAAAACGAATTCGATTGTGCTTGCTTCCATCTCTCAGACTCGACGAGCCTGCGACACAGTGCGAGCATGCTTCTGCAGCAAGCTCTCGTAGACACCCACTAGCTGGTCGGCGAGAAACCCGACCTCCAGATGCCGTATGGCCTGCCGACCTTCCGTACGCTGCGTGGTGCGGAGCACTTTCGCGACCTTTTCTGCCACGTCCTCAGCGCTACGTTGACAAACATAGCATCCCGCGGTAGCGCCGATCACCTCTCTGACGTCTCCCACGTCCACGGATACAATTGGAACGTTGCACGCCATTGCCTCCTTGATGACGACCGGTGAGCCTTCGTGCTCCGACGTTAACAAGAGGACGTCGCCGGCATTCAGGTACTTCGGTATGGTGTTGTGGGGATGGCCGGTGACGGTTAATAACTCGATGTTCTCTCCGCGCTCTTGCAGTAGATTAATGGCCTTTTGGGCGATGTCGTGTCTCTTTTCCGGTCGCAATTCCGCCACGAACAGCGCCAGTCTCCGATCCTGAGGCAACCCCAGCTCGTGTCTGGCGGTGCACTGCGAGACTGGCCTAAAAAGCTCGAAGTCCACCCCACAGGGGATGACGTGGGCATCTCTCCTGCCCAGGGCCTTCTTATGAACCTGTGAAGTTACCGTGACCGCGTCGACCAGAGGCGCCAGCATCTTGCACAGAATTCCCTGCCATCCAACCATCTCTCGTCCGCCGTGGAAGCTCACCAGGAGCGGATACCGGGTCTGCACTCGTGCGATGATGCCCGAGAACACGTAGTGCGCGTGGATCAAGTCGTAGCGGCGGGAACGGACTTGACCGAGCACGTCGACGGCGCCCCTAACGTATTTTGTCCTGTCCTTTTTTGGGCCCTTCATCAGGAGCACCTCAATTTGAATCCCTCTAACACGCAACGCACCTGCTTGATCTTTCACGAAGGTGCCGAGAGCAGGAAACTCGTCGCTAGGATACATGTTGGTGACGACAAGAACCCTCATAGCATCGAACCCTTCAGTTGGGAAGCCCTTCGCAGGCCTGGCCGCGAGGTCACGGAGGCGTGCCTTCCCAGGTAAGCCAGGATATAACCCACGATGGTGAAGAAAACCAGGCTAACGGTGATGGCGTACACGACGTCCTGGGAGCTGCTGGTTATCACATAGGCTCCGAGCACGGCCAGCAAGCTGCTGGCCAAAGTCCGGCGCGACGACACAAGCTTTGCAGCAGTCAGGAGCCTGATTGAATAGGCAGCGATGGTGAGGAATATTGCCGCGTACGGAAGAACTCCTAACAGGCCGGCCGAAGTCAGGACGTACAAGAACGAGTTGTGCGGGTTCGGCGCGCCGACGCCGGCCTCCGCCGGGATATCGCCAAGCCCGACGATGTAATACGGGACAAAGAAACGGAAATTGTCAAAACCTATGCCAAGCAGCGGGTACTGTTTGAACATGTTCATCGAGGTGGGATAGAGCACTACCCTGGCCTCGACCGGGTTTTCCCAGAAGAGCCGTTCCCTGATGACGTCGCTCGCGACTATACTGTTCCACTGAGAGCCAATCAGAGAGCCAAGCACCAGGATCAGCACGATTAGCGCCTTCCGCAGCGGCGAAGAAAAAAGCGCCATCGCGATGAATACGAAAACCAGTCCGAAGTACGAAGCACGGTTGAAAGTTAGAAACACGGCAACGCACATCGTCGCAACCGCGAGCCCGTAGAGTGCTTTTCCGGTCGCGCTGCGAGCTGTGAGCAAGGCGTAGAGGCAGAGAGGGATCACCAGGTCCAGTACGGCGCCCGAAACGGCTGGATGCCCCAGGAGGCTGACGAGACGCCTGACATTGCGACTGTACATCCGGGGGTAATCCCCTCCTGGATCGAAAAGCACCACGCCGGTGAATGCCTCATTGATCGCCAGCGCCGCAACGTAAAGGCCGACGATCATCGTCGACAAGACAAGCCTGTCTATGGACGTTTTCTCCGACACGAGGTTCTTGGCAAGGAAATATGCCAGGAATGGAACGACATACGCGTCAAAGAAAAGCATCGCGGCCGTCGACCTGCCAATCGAATTCGCCACCGACTGCCCAATGCCGATGATGGCCAGAAGGACAAGAACGTCGAGTGCTTTGTGCCAGACGAGCGTTCTCCTGCGAGCGGCTGCCTGCGCGAAGACGAGTACCAGCAGAATGGATGGCACCAGGCGGCTTAAGTTTAGATCGGGAACCGACTGTCCCAGGTCTAGATCTACGAAGATATGCCTGGAGAAGGGCGAGGTAACGATCCAGAACAGGAGTCCTGCCAGTGGGTTCAGAAAGGCGATCAGCAAGTAGATCAGCACCTCAGCCATACCCACTGCCAGCGTGCCGTAATCCATCGCAATCACAGTCCCCAGCACGAGGCCCATGCCTCCTGCCGCAAGCAGCGGAAGCAGCAGCCAAATAGCCCGCGTCAACAGGGCCGTGTCGGATGTTCTTCCCGTCAGCACCGGCGAATTCATCTAGTCCTCTCTACCCGCGAAATCCAGACGCGTGATCTTTCTAGCCCTCACCAAGATTGTGGGCAGCGCTCTGTCCTTGACCCAGCGAGGCCAGCGATGGACGCGCCATAGCTCGAGCAACCTCTCGAAAGCGAACACGGGCTGGAGCATATACCCTGATACTTCGAGGACATCTCCGAAACGCAGGAAACGGGGCTCAACCCAGCCTGTGTGGAAGCCGCACTGCTGAGCGATGCGACATACCTCCGCGAGCGTGTAAACGTGCAGGTGGAATCCTACGCTGGTGCGACCATCCCAGAGCCTCGATGGCGTAAAGAAGACGTAGCTGCCGCCCTCTCGCAGGACCCGCCATACCTGGTGGAAATGTTGCTCGATTTCAGTTGCCGGTAGATGCTCGACCAGGTTCTCGCTGACGACCCAGCCGAAACTTCGGTCGGCAAACCTGAGGCTTCTGGCATCGCCAAATTGGTAGGTGACGTCCGCATCCTGATATGCCGCGGCGGCTGCGCTTGCGCTTTCCAACGCCACCTTAGACAAATCTATCGAGACAACCGAGTGACCCTGCCTCGCCAGTCGCAATGATGTTCGCCCATCGCCGGTGCCTATCTCCAACACGTGCCGCCGGCCAGTGATCAACTTCGATATCGCAATGCCCACCTTCTCCGTCATCCAACAGTAAAGCTCTCCGGTTCCCTGCGCTTCTGCCAGGTAGAGCCGGTGCAGGTCGTCGTAGGCGCTTTGAAAGTTCTGCGGGGTTGGCTCGCGCAGCAGTATCTCGCGCCACCTCTTTTCGATGCTGAACTCGCTCGGCGTTTTTACTCTGGGTATGCCCAAGTGTTGCCTCCGAGCATCAATTCTTGGTGCCTTGCTGCCACCTCAAAGTACACCGCGCGGTAGCGTTCCACCACCTTGTTTAGTCTGAACCGTTGCTCTGCGTCCTGCCTGACCAGCCGTCCCATTCGCCGCCGTAGGTCAGGGTAGCTCAATAGCTCAATAGTACGCTCGGCCATCTGGTTGGCGTTGCCCGGGTCGACCAGATAACCGCACTCCCCGTCTAGCACAAGCTCGGCCATGCCGCCAACTCGGGTGGCTACCACCGGCTTTCCCGCCGCCATAGCCTCTCTAACGACCATTGGGGAGTTTTCGTGTCTCGAGGGAAGAACCAGTGCGGCGCACTCGGCGTACTCGCGCAGCAGCGCGGGCGTGTCCAGCAACCCCAGGAAGCTTACCTTGTGCTCCAGTCCCCTTGCGCGAGCATAGCTCACGAGCGATCGGAAGTAGCGCTCGCTGAGGATTCGTCCCGCGATGTGCAGGTGGACTTCCGGGACCTCGTGCACCACAGCTTCCAGGGCCTTCAACAGCGTGAGGATGTCTTTCCCTTCGCTCACTACGCCCACGTAGAGCAGTCTCCCAGGCTTCTCGATGTTCGGCACCGCAAAGTAGTCGTCGGGTATCGGGTTCTCAATTCTGTGGAAAGTGGCCCGACATTTGCGCTCGTATTCCGTCACCACGTATGAGCTGATCGCAATGATGTCCCGCACGCCGCGCAGAGCCAGTTTGTCGAGGCAGGCTTCTAGCATCAGCGCCATACGATCCGAGAGTCGATCTACGACTTGCGCGTGGCGATGGTTTACGCCATGCACGGTGTAGATCGTCGGAAAGCCCGCCCGCGTCGCGGCGAGGGCGTAAGGGCCGGTGTGCGCATTCACGACATCTGGCCTAATGTGCTTTAGCAGGTGGCTTACCCGGCCAATCGCAGAGAGCAGATTCGGCACGATACGACGCTTTGGCCTTGAAAGGTAATGCACCATTACGTTGCCTTCGACCACAGTGCGACTCATCGGGATCTCGGAGTGGCAATGAACGACGTGAACGTCGACGTCATCGTATCGCCGCAGCCCTTCGACAAGGTGATACGCTACCATAGCCACTCCGCCAGAGATTCTCGTGGGGTCGGGTGGATAGTTGGTGACAAGGGCAACTCTTAGTCGGCTGGCCACGAGCTCCGCACCTCTTCGTAGATCTCTCGGGTCTTGCGGGCAACGACGTCGGCGCGAAATCTCATTGCCAGCCGTCGTGCCTGCTTGCCCATTTCCAGCCGGCGTCCTTTGTCGGCGAGCAGCGACAGCATCGCGTTTGCCAAACCCTGGACGTCGTCATAGTCGACCAGCAGTCCGCTCATCTGGTCTACCACCTGATAGGGTATGCCGCAAACTCTGGTCGCGACCACGGGCTTTCCTGCTGCCATAGCCTGTTGAATCACCATTGGCGCGGTTTCCTGCCTCGAAGCCAGTACCACTAACGAGCACCTGGCAAACTCCTTGAAGATGGTCTCTTCGTCCAGCGGTCCAAGGAACTGCACGTTGGCACTAAGGTCGTTCTCGCGCACATAACGTTCCAGAGAGGCGAAGTACGCTGGATCCGAACGGGTTTCTCCCGCAATTCGGAGCTCCAGACCCGGCAGCGTCTGCTTCGCCGCCGAAATAGCCTTCAGTAAATTGTGGATGCCCTTGCGCCGAATGACTCTGCCAGCAAATAGCACCGTGTCAGGTACCTCATCGTTGGCCAACTCGTAGAATCGCCGATGAATCGGATTCTCCAGCGGATAGGTCCTTGCGCGGAGGGTTCTTTGAAACTCGATCCGGACATACGGGCTTATGACGATGACGTTTGCTGCCTGACTGATGCACCGACGCTCGTAGAGAGATACCAGCATGGCACGCAGGTGATTTCTAACTCCTGGTGCGATCCTCTCGTCCTTGCCGGCCACGCCGTGTACCGTCACCACGTGCGCATACGGGCAGCCGACGGCAGCACCGGCGTAGACGGTTGAGCCTTGCGCATGCACTATGTCCGGTTGCAGCTCCCTGATCGTGTTGCGCAGTCTTTGTACGTCTGGTGTGTTGAAGGTTAGCGCCGCCAACCTCTTTTGCGAGGGCAGGTAGTGTACTGTGAAGCCGTTCACTGCCTTGTTGAATGCCTTGGATATGTCGGCGGAGGCGGCGACGACGTGCAGGTCGAGGCCGTTCAGCGTCGTCAGTTCTTCAGCAAGGTATGTCACGACCGCCTCGACTCCCCCCGTTATCCGTCCGCTCTCCAGCGGATAGGGGCCTAGCATCACGATTCTCACTACCTTGCCATCTCCCCTGACACAGGCTCACGTACCTGTTGACCCTTGTGTTTTACGCCCCGCGCCGGACGCATAGATTCCGCATACTCGAGGAGAAACGACAATACGAGGCCGACGAGAATCGAGCCGATAACCGCCATTGCCAACTGCGAGATCAGGCGGTTCTCCACAGGGCCGGTGGGAGGCCGGGCCGGCTCGACTACCTGTATGAAGTTCGCGTTTTTCGCCTGGTTCTCCTTGAATTTTGCCTCGATCTCCCTCTCCAAGAACAGGTTATATGCCGACTCGAGCTGCTTGATGTTTGCCACAAGGTTCTGGTGCTCCGAGGCTAGGCCGACAAGCTGGCGTAGCTCCGACTCTCGCTTGGCGACGATCTCCTCGAATCTGGCGGACACTACCGCGTCGCCCGTCCCGGACGCCCGATCCCGCTCTATACGAAGGTTCGTGAGCAGCGTCTCATACGCTTCGATCTCCCTGTCCAGCATGCCCACGTTGTTGCCGAGACGGAACTTCCGCAATTCCTCGTTGAGAATATCCAGATCTTTCTTGGTTTGGGCCAGTTGCTGGGATATGTATTGGCGGGCCGATGTCGCCGGCTTCGAGCGGACCGACCCCAGATACTCAATGGCTACCGCAAGGTGGGTATTGACGAGGTTTTGAGCTTCGTCGGGTGTCTCCGCTTCACCCGTCACGATCATAAAATCCGTATCAGGCAATTGCTGCACTCGTACGCGATTGACAACGTCCAGCGGTGAAGAATCTGTACCAAGTAGCTGCGCTGTCTTCCAGGCAACAGGGATGCTCTTTAGTATTTCGGAGAACGTGTTCTTCGCGCTCAATATCTCGATGCGCGCCTCCGGACGCAGCAACTGCGAGAAAATCACCACGTCCCCTGGCTCAGGAGCCGTGACCTGCAATTTGGCGCTGGCCAGATACACAGGTAGGGTGTAGAAAGACCGGATCGCGATGGTGCCAGTCGCGAGGAGCAGGATGATCAATAGGATCCACAGTCGTTTGCAGACGATGTTGACATAGACCATTAAGCTTGCGCTTGTTTCCATAATCTCCTCCTCACCGGCCTTGCGCCTTGGTACCGGCTCTTGTGATTTCCCTATACATCTCCAGGTGCTGTTCTCCGATGCTCTGCCAATCGAGGTTTCTGGCCAACGACAGCGCCGCTTCCCCGGCTTTCGACAGGTCGAGCTCGCGACCTGCCTGCAGCGCGTTTAATAGACCGCTCGATTGTTCGGCGTCGTACAGAATCCCGCTGTTTTCCTGAACAAGCTCATGGAAACATCCCAACCGTGGGGCGATGATCGCCTTCCCGAACGAGAAGGCCAGTAGAGCTGCACCAGAAGTGGTTACCTGCTTGTAAGGAAGCACGCAGATGTCGCTTGCGCTGTAATACAACTGGAGCTCCTCGTCGGGCACGAATTCGAGATACGCCGAGATGCGAGTATCCCAGGTCGTGGCTTCCTGTATCTGCCGTCGATAATCTTCGCTGGGCGCCCATCCGGCAATGAGCAAGCTGGCGCCGTCTCCCCGCAGCCGGCAAAACGCCGCGATGAGGTCCTCGAGGCCTTTGTTCGGCCTCAGTTGTCCCAGAAAAAGATAGACGAAGTTATCTCGAGGAATGCCCAGCTTGCTTCTGGCCCATTCTCGCGAGCAGGAGTTTGGATAGGCGTCGATGTAGCTGCCGTGCGGTATCTCGAAAACATCGCGTCTGCGACCGTAGAGGCGCCCTATCTCCTCTCCACTCCGATTGTCGTGGACGTGGATCGCGTCGGCGATGGCGAACATGACTCGGTTTGTCAGATGATTGAGCACGGCGTGATCGTTCGCGTGCGGGACAGCGTTGTGTACGGTATAGACGATCTTGAGGCCGGCAAACTTGGCGAGGCAGAGCGCGATAAGGAGTAATACGAACCTGCGGTAGGTCGCGATCCGGGAGTCCCCTCGGCAGGTGTATTCGAGCCAGTGGAAGTGCAGTATGTCGACACGGGCCCAGTTGTTCAACAACCAGCGCATCGAGAACCAGTTCTCCAGGTGGCATTCGTTTCCGGCTGAAGCATTGGCCAGGGCCTGACGCAGGAGCTGCGCGTACGGATTCAATCTGCTCTCCACTGGAGCGAAAAGCGCTATCCGAAGGGGATTGAGTGTCGCCTGTACTACCTCAACCTGCCCAGGGGACACGGTTGCCGTTTCATTTCCCATTGGTTCCGGATCCCTCCAGCGCCCTACCATAATTGTTGTCGCCAAAGAACCTCCGCAGCGCGGCTCGCTTCCCACGCAACCAGCGGCGCATCAAAGGGAGGGTGCTCTCGTCCTCGATTGCCCATTGGAAATAGCGTATGTCGTGAGAAGACAGAATAGCCAGTCTCCGCAAGTCGAAAATGCCATCGGCACGATCACTGCGGCCCCACGACGACGAGCACGCGGCCAGGTAGCCAGATTCGGCGACCATATCTCGCAGCGTCTGGCTCGTCTCGTTGTAGGGAAAGGCGAAAAGGCTCACGGGTCGCTGCAATCCGGTTTCCACGATCTCTTTGGAGCGCACGATCTCTTCCCTGGCCAGGTGAACAGGCAAGCGTGTTAAGGCAGGATGGGTGCAAGCGTGCGAGCCAAAGCTGATGCCGCCGTCCGCCATTTCCGCGATTTCCGTCCAGGAAAGGAGCTTGGGAGGTGGACCCCCAAACGCCCTGTCCCAAAGGGCTAATTTCGAGACCATCTTGGCCACGAGAAACACAATGGCAGTGAAGCCGTGCCTGAGCAGCAACGGATATGCGTGGACATAGTTGTCCCGGTAGCCGTCGTCAAAGGTGATAACGATTGGCTTCTTGGGGAGCGGCTTGCCGGTTTGACGGTGATCGACCAGGTCTTGCAATGAGACTGTTCGGTAGCCGTTATTGGAGAGAAACAGCATCTGTTGGGCAAAGGAACTTGGAGACACGGCGTATGCGCGGAGCGCTTCCACCGGCTCGTCGGTGACTCTGTGATAGAGCAATATCGGGATAACTCGGTTAGATAGGCTCACGCTTGCCCTCTCTTCGATACCACGCTGTATACGACAGGATTCCCTTCGTTGTGAGCCAAATGGATTTGGCCACAAACTTGGCGTAAGGTAGCTGCCAGTTCGACAGTGCGTTCGACAGTCGCCCTGCTTCCAAAGCTAGATAGTAATAGAGTGGGTGCCAGTCTCCGGCCACAAGGTACTTGGCGATGAAAGCGCCGTCCCCGAACCTGTAAGTGGCATGGCGTTTGGCCCAGGTCTCTCGATCCCAGACCTGTTTGTGATAAGCAATCACCGAGGGTGCATAAATGGCCTTGATCCGATGGCAAAAAGTTCGATAGAAGTACTCGTTGTCCTCGACGGCCTGAAATCGAGCCCCCGGCCCGAGGTTCGTATCAAAAGGCCCGACCTTTGCCAGCGCGCTTCGTCGATAAGCCATGTTGCCGCCCCCGCCTCCCACTCCATAGGGACTTCGTCGACCTAGATAGACGCGGCGAAGCGGAGCCACAAATGTCGCGAACTCTATGTGGCTGCCGGTCGTGAAGAGTGGTGGTGTCTGGCCGTAGATTGCGTTAAGCTGGGGGTCTGCGTCGAACTCACGAACGATGTTCTCTATCCAATTCGGCGTCACGATGCAATCGTCGTCGGTGAAGCAAAGTATCTCGGAATGGCTGTGCTCTATTCCCGTGTTCATAGCCAGACACTTACCGGGTCGGTCCAGGCGGAAGTAGCGTAGCCGCGCATCGCCGAGTAGCTCGAACACATCGCGGGTTCGGCCGTCGGAGCTTTGGTCCATTACCAGTATCTCGAACGACGAGTAACCGTTGGCCAGAATGGCCTCGGCGCACTCGCGCATATGATCAGGTCGGTCGATCGTGCACACTATTACACTTGCGTCTGGCATCGTTTCCCCATCAGTCTTCCTTGCGGCAAAGCATAATGATGTCTCTGGCCAGCAACGAAGGCGCTTTTCTTGCCAGCCAGGTGTAAAGCTTGGCTAGACCGCCGCGTCTCAGCAAGGGAGGATAGAAGTCCTGAACCCACAGGCTGGCGCTGCCGTCCACGTCGACAACCCTAAGCCCGAGCGACGTGAAAAGCTTTTTGCAGTCGTGTACCGTGAAGAACCGCAGGTGCAGCTCATCTGTGGGCGAGTTTGCGATGTAGGGGAAACGCCCGGCCAGAAGCCACACCCGATAGCGCCAGTGAGCGATGTTGGGCAAACAGATGATGAGCTTGCCGCCGGGTCGGATAACACGTGTGCATTCCTGAATCGCACGCCAGGAGTAGAAGCGATGCTCGACAGCCGAATCGGAGACGACCGCATCGAACGTTCCGGTGGCAAATGGCAAGTCCCCGGCGTCGACGTCGACAATGCTCACTGGCACACCCCTTTGTCGTGCCCTCTCGGCAGCAACCCTCGACAGATCGGTTGCACATACCACAGCCCCCTTTTCACGCAGGCGAGAAGCCAGCATACCAGGACCACAGTCGACCTCGAGCACCTTCTCGCCGGGTTCAAGGTACCGGGCGATGAGATCCAGTCGCTGGTAATCCACCAGGTCGCCCTGGCTAAGCCAATAGGAATCGTAGTAAGACGCTAAGTCCAAGCCTAATCCCTTTCGCGCGTCACGTAGCCGTTCTTTCTAAACCACTCGACGGCTTCTTGCACAGCGACATTCAGCGACGTCTGCGGAAGGCCCAGCTCCATAATGGCCTTGGAGGTCTCGCACGTCAGTGCTCGGGACCTTCCCGTGTGTGTCCTTTTCAGAGACCGCAAGATATCCAGGGATCGTGCCAGTGGATTTCGGCGCCAGGCTCGCGGCGGCTGTTGTCCTGAGACGTGTTCCAGCAACGTCAGGAATTCGGAAAGCGAAAGATTCGTGTTCCCCAAGATGTACCTCTCTCCGGGCCGACCTCTTTGGGCCGCCAGCAGATGTCCGGCTGCTACATCGTGCACAGCTACGAAGTTGATGCCGCCCTCTACGAACGAGGGGGGCGTTCCGTTTAGATAGTCCACGATCCTTTGTCCTGTGGCCGTGGGCTTGAAATCGTAGGCCCCGAGGGGCGCGCACGGGTGGACTACCACGACGTGCAGGCCTCGCCGGCAGAATTCGAGCGCAGCTAGCTCGCCGAGGTACTTTGACTTTGCGTAGTCGGTGGTGGTGTCCCAAAGGTTGAACTCCGTCGTCTCGTCGGGCAAGTCGCCGTCGGGAGGTCGTCCAATTGTGCCTATCGTACTTGTATGCACAGCTACATGGACATCTGCGCGCAACGCCTCTTCCATTACGATCCTGGTTCCATTGATGTTTACATCGTACATATGCCGGGCTGCTTCGGAATCTGTGGAATACAGCGCCGCCAGATGGAAGACCGTGTCGCAACCTCGCATGGCTCTAGCTATTGCGTCTCTGTCGCGAATGTCCCCGCGCACTATCTCGACGTCCAGGCCCAAAAGGTTGTGTGTGTCGCCGTTCCGGCTGAGTAGAGCCTTCACCTGGAGGTCCTGTACCAAGGCGTGTCTCACGAGGTTCGCTCCGACGAATCCTGCCGCTCCGGTAATCAGGGCCTTCACAAGACTTCTCCCCTTTCCAAATCAGTTTCGCCGGCTCTTTTCGAACAACGGGATATAGATCCTATATGTGGCCCCACTGCTCCGCGTGGGTGTGGCCGTAGGCGTGGCTGTGGCCGCGGGTGTAGCAGTGGATGTAGCCGTGGCTGTGGCCGTCGGCGTAGGTGTCATGGTTGGGGTGGGCGTAGGCGTCAGTGTGGGCGTTGCCGTGGGCGTGGGCGTGGATGTTTGCGTAGGAGTCGGAGTCGGAGTCGGCGTGCCCTCGTAGACCTCCAATCTATGCCGCGAGCCCCCGGTTGTAAAAGACAGAACACCTCCAACCGGAGTAGCCCCATATGTGCTCACGCTGCCGGTGGCCAGGTTCGTGTCCCTGACGGTGTAGCCGGTGTACGGATTGAACCCGATCCACCACAGGTTAATGCTGAGTCCGACCGAGTTGGTGTCACTCACGATGGCGGTTACCGTACGAGTTGGGGCGTAGTATGTGGCTTCGATCTCGCTCCAGTGCTCGCCGCCGCTTTGGGCCATAGTCAGCCAGTAGTAGCTCTTGGACTCGTCGCTCTTGACATTTATGTGCGAGGGCGTGTTGTATAGGGAATACGAGCTCAGAAAGCTCGCCGCCCAGTCGGTAGAATAGGCGTCAGGAGGATTGCCATGCCCCCCGTCGAACCAGTATGACTGCACCGCGCTTGATCCATAGGATCTCACAGAGTCGAAGAGATCGGAAGAGTGGTGGGGCAGGACGGAAGTATCCTGGTTGCCGTGGACTATGGCCAGCGGCATGTGTGTCAGATTCCTTGCCATTTGAAGGGCTGATCTTCTTTCGTATTCGAACGGAGCACCGCCGGGTGTGTCGCCGGTCTCAGCTTCGATGTATGGCCTACGCCAGGCAGATTCGTCGTACCAGGCTCTAAGATCCGTTGGCCCCTCGTAGTCGACCGCGGCGGCAAAGACGTCGGGATACTTGGCGGCCGTGGTCGCCGCTATCATTCCCCCCATTGAGATGCCGGCAATGTAGATACGCGAGGTGTTCACGCGGTAGTTAGCGGTCATGTAGGCAATGGCATCCTGGACGTCCCGCTGTGAGGCTCGAGAAGCGAGAGCTGTGGCGCCCAGGGTGCGCTCGCCGTGCATCAGCGGCGAGGCCAGCAGCCAGTTTCGGGTATTGGCGGTTCCCCCGAAGAGCTCCAGACCATCCCAGGCGGTGCCATTCCACCCGTGCACCGAGATGATCAGAGGCACGTTGCTAATAGAATCGTAATCGCTCGGAACGAGAGCTACAAACTGCTGGTAGGTTCCATCGTAGCTGCTGGTGAAGTACACCTCACGCACGGTTGCTCCCGACAAACTACCGGTTGCCACCAGTCTTGGTTTCGCCGCTGTCCAATCGTCGCTGCCTCCGTCGGTTGTTATTGTGACAGTGTTCTTTCCTTGGACCAAAGTGCTCAGGTCGACGTTCCACTCCACAGTGTTCCCGAGTGCGCAATATCCTCCCCACACCGGGTTAGGTGTCTTGCCAGCATAGTTGCCGTTGACATAGACGCTGTGCTGGTAGAAGGAGCCGGCCACATCAATCAGGAGCCTGGCCGAGCTCGCCGTTCCTTTCCAGTACAAATATACGTCTGCTGTGGCGCTCGTGGCGCCTCCTCCGTAGGCCGGACCCACCGGCAGACACGGCCCTTCGGTAGAAGTCACCGTGCCTGTCGCGCTTACCTGTATTCTGTCTGCCGCACCGGCGAAGTAGCTTAGAGACCGAGTTAGCAAGTCTCGCTGGGCCTCCTCCACAGTATGGCTATGATCCTCGTTGGCCGCGAGCGAATCCGACGTGCCCCAATCCGTCGCAATGCTCAGCGCCACCACGATTAGCACGCAAGGCGCGAGAGCTTCCAATCTGACAAACAGGAAGAGCAACCGTGCCCCCCTATTGTGCCTTCCGAGCTCACGGGACAGGGGGCATGGCTTGAGACCCCTTGACCTGTGAGTATCACCTACTTCCGGTCCGAGATCTTCAAAGGAATCAGGCGCGTGCGTCAATGCGGCTACCTCTAGTCCGAATAACTCTGGCCGGCACGCCAGCGGCGACGGAGTAGGGTGGAATATCTTTCGTTACCACCGACCCGGCGCCCACCACTGCGCCTGTGCCGACGCGGACGCCCGCGAGTACCTTCACCCCGGACCCGAGCCACACGTCGTCCTCGATGACCGTATCACCCTTCGTCACCAGGCCTTGCGCCAGGATCGGTCGGGTAAGATCGTCGAAGGCGTGATCGTAAGAGCTTAGGGTGCAATAAGGTGCTATCTGAACTTCAGAGCCTATGATTATGGCGGCCCCAAAGCCCTTGAAGTCGCACGGCCCCTGGACGTGCGTGTTGGCCCCTATGATGACGCTGCCACCGGCCCCGACCTCAATATTCGTGCCCCGGTACAGGTGGACGCCCTGTCCCAGCCTGACCTCGCCGTCGTGATTCGCGCTGAAAATCGTTACAGAGTCGTCTATGAAGCAGTTCTGTCCGATGCAGAGGGATGCACACTTGATAGTGGCTCGTGGGGAGACGTACGGCTTGCTCGTTAGATAGGCCAGCATCCTTCTGTCCTTGTACTGTCCTGCTAGCCGTCCGGCGATCGTTCGAAAGATCGTCCCAACAATGTGTGCGTCCGCAAACCTCATCATCGTTCGCAGCAGGATGGTCTTGGATCGAGAACGATGCCTGTGTCGTGGCGCTTTGCTCGCCTTCTCCTCGATTTGTTCTCTCAACAGGTAGAGGTGTTTTGCCTCGGGGAAATCTATGCTTCGTCCGGACAGTTGCGGAGTCTTGATCCCGGGGTAGCTCTCGAAACGCTTCACGTTGAGTCCCGCGGGGGATGCACTCTCTAGATAGGTTTTGGTCTCGGCCAGGCCCAAGGCCGTGTCTCCAGGAAGGCCGATCATTACGAAGGCGCGGCAACTCAGTCCTAGCTCACGACAGGTCCTCATCACGAGGGCTGCGTGATCCAGGTATTCGGCTGCGTGTGACGGCGAGGGGACTCGCCGCAGGGAGTGCAAAAGGTCTCCGTCGGCGGTTTCGATGCCGATTTTCACTTCCTCGCACCCGGCTCGCTTCATCAGTTTCAGTAGGTCGACGTCGAAGTGCTCCGGGCGTGACTCGCACTCCCATGAGATGTTCAGGCCTTCGACAAGAATCGTCTCGCAAAGCTGACTCGCCTTTTGCCGATCGGCGGCGAAGACTGGATCTCTAAATACGATCCTCGAAGGCCTAAATCGTTTGGCGATGTAGCGCAGCTCGTCGCACACGGCTTCGGTAGATCGCGTGCGCAACCTGTTGCCCTGGGCGACGACGTAGGGACAGTAGGCGCAGCTTTCCGGACAGCCTCGACTGGCGGATAGGGAGAGTAGCCATGGTGGCTTTCGGTAGACCAGCTCCCAGGCGGGAAGCGGCAACGAGTCGACGTCTTGAATCTGCCCGGCCTTGTACTGCGAACACGCCAACGCATCGGCGGAGGCGATGTTTGTCCCGGAGCTGTCAAAGGCGCCAGACAGTACAGCGTCGCATAAGGGAGCGAACGCGGCCTCTGCCTCGCCAACCAGTACGACGTCCACGGGCGCATCCTGGATTCGGTCCGAAATGAAAGGTGTCGAGGCGCCGAACAGTACGATCTTCCCCTGTCGCTTGATCTGGCTCAGCGCGCGTACGAAACTAATGTCGTCTGGGAGTGTGGCAAAGGATAAGAAAACCCCGATAACATCAGGCTGCCGCTTGGCGATCTGGCGCAATGTGCCTTCGATCTTGCAGTTGCCACCAACCGCGTCGACAACGCCCACGCTGTAACCCCTCGTATTCAGTGCGGCTGCCACGTAAGCTATGGTCTGCAGCGGGTACGTGAACCCGGGCGGGCTGGAACAAATAGCGCCGAGGCCACCGGCGCCCTCTCGATTCGCCACGGTCCCCGGGGGGCTAGGTGGATTAACGAGCGTCACGCGTTTTCTGTCCATCGTTCTCCGCTGGTGCGTTCCCGTGGGCCATGAATATGCCGGGCTTCCACCAACTCCATTCGACACAGTTACTGCAGGCCGGTACATCGGCCAGTTGGCTCAAGACGTGTTTTCGGCGCAGCAGGGCCATCCGTTCGCCATTCCAGGCCTTCATAACGCCACTCGACACGTTGCCCAGTGGATAGGTCGCGTCGAAGTCCCGGTCGCAGGATACCAGCATGCCATCCCAGTAAATGTGGACGTGGTACCAGAGGTTGGGGCAGCGGAATCGCCTGGCCGGCGTTAGGTGGCCGTTGGCTCCCAAACCGGTTATCTGCTCGACTTGATTCCCCCACGAATCGAAGGCCTTGACGTTGATGTGGTCGACACCCGGGAGACGCCACTGCTTATGGAATTCATCAATCTCGGCCATCGTCGGGCGCATCTCGATTATCTGGAGGTTGACGTACGGCGTCTCGCGCCCCACTGAGTTCTTCAGGTCCAGAAACGCAGCGATGTTTGACCTGGTCTGCTCGAAGTCCGCCCCCTGGCGGATCATTTCATAGGTTTGTTTCTGCACGCCGTCGAGACATAGGTAAACGGTTCCTACACCCGCCGATATCAGCGCCCGGCCCCGCTGCCTATCGAGCAGGGTGGCGTTGGTAGATATCTCGCTGTGCAAGCCTGCCTTCCGGCAATAGGCGATCATATCGAAGATCTGGGGATGCAGAAGCGGCTCACCCCAGATGTGAAGCGTTGTTACCTGCACTCTGCGCGCCATCTCGTCCACGATGCTCCTGAATAGATCGAAGCTCATAAATCCTTTGGGCCTGGACATAAGGTTCCGGCCTGACGGGCACATAACGCAGGAAAGATTGCACACATTGGTGGACTCCAGGTACATCCTGTCCGGATTAGGCAGGTTGCGCGTCCGCCCCAGACTGTAGTGTAGCCACTTGAGCGCGAGACTCGCTTTCCTGTGCCACTCGTAGACCCTTCCTTGCTTTCGGTGCCACATGGCTGCAATGCCCTGCCCCACCCCGGGCGTCCGCCTGAGGAGGATCCCGATGGAATCGGGATCCTCCCGCCGTGCGGGATCTCGTTCGGGACGTTTCGGGACGCCCCTACGCTCTTGTGTGTTGCACTGGAACCTTGAAAGTGCGTTCAAGCCCACAACCTCGCCGTGTCGGCCGTGTTACTCGACAATTGCCTGAGCCTGCCAAATCTCTTGAGTCCCCTGGCCATGACTCTCAGGAAGCTAATCTGGGAAATCCACCAAAGCAGTGCGCCGAGCTTCTCTCCAAACACGGCCCCGTACAATCGCTTTTTGCGGTGTGCTTCGAACTTGTTGGGCGCGTCTGTGGCCAGTTCCATCAGTCGTTTGTCGGTCAGGTTCGAGAGATTGAAGAACGGCCTAGCCTCGTCAGAATTGACGCCGAAATAGTAGGCTCTTGCGAAGTCCTTGGTGAACTGCAGGTAGCGTGCATCTGTGACGTACGCGTGCCAGAGCCGCGTTCCCGGGAACGGGGTGGTGATCGAGAACATAGCCTCGTCAAGGCCGAGCTCACAGGCAAGATTGATCGTCTGCTCGGCCGTTTCCTCCGTTTCGGCGGGCAGACCCAGCATAAAATAGCCCTTGGTTATCATTTTGGCGTCTTTTGCCCAGCGGACGGCCTTGCGAGCGTGGTCGAGCGATATGTGCTTACTGACGGCATCCAGCAGCGCTTGATTGCCAGACTCGATCCCGAAGTGAATCTCTCGACAGCCGGCGAGATGCATCTTCCCGAGGAGCTCCGGATTCACCCGGTCGACTCGGGCCAGGCACTGCCAGCGGATGCCCAGGTCTTCGTCCAATAGCAACTGGGTGAACTCGTGCAGCCATTTCTGGTTGGCCGTGAAAAGGTCGTCGACAAAATAGAAATTGGTGATGGCATGGTCTTGTATGACGGCCTTCAACTCGGCGACGACGTTCTGGCAGCTACGCTGTCGATAAGTTCGTCCGAACAGGCCTTTGAAACAGTAGCTGCAATCGTAGGGGCAACCACGGCTGGTCACGAGGGTTGCCATTGGCCGGCCATCCTTGGCTTGCAAGGGAAACTGTGCCAGGTCTAGAAGGTGGCGGGCCGGGAACGGTAACGTGTCTAGATCTTCGATCAATGGTCGCGGGGCAGTGCGGATCGTAGCCCCATCCTGTCGAAAGCAAATGCCTCGTATGCTGTGCAAGGGGAGTCCGCGTCCCAGCGCCTCTACCAACTCGACTACCGTTTCCTCTCCCTCTCCGCATACAACACAGGTTACGCTGGGCTCTGCCGCCGTCCTCTCGGGCATCACGGTAGGATGTGGCCCGCCGAACACTATGGGACATCCTAATGCCGCCTTAATCTGCTCCGCCAGCTTGACGGCGCCGAAGTAAGCGTTTGTCATCGCCGTGATTCCTACGATGTCGGGGCCGAACGCGGCGACCTCACCCACATTCTCTTCGGGAGACGACTCCGGGCGCAGGCTAAAGGTATGGATGGCCACCTGGTGCTTGTGTTGCTCGAGAGCGGCTGCCAGGTATGCCAGCCCCAGGGGGGGGTAGCTTAGAACCATCCTGTCCCATTTGGGTGAAATGAGAGAAATCTTCATCGCGCTCGGCCCTTTCAACTCTGTTTGCCAAGAACATGTTTGGCGACTGTGGGCTTCTGGCGGATTCATCATACGTGAGGGGCGTGAAACGCCTTTGAAAATTGAGTGCGATGACTGTTACAAAATATTAAGTGTCTTGCCCAACGGAAACCACGCGGCGATCTTTGACGTACGCGCTGCCCGTCCTACCCTTCGCAAGGCCCCGTACCTGCCGGGCGATTTCGATGATTTCGCCCAGGGTCACCGCATCCGTGTTTTCCCGTGTGACAATGCCGATCAAGACGGAGGGAAGGAGCGATTTGCTCGGTACGTCCCACTCGCCCTCCGTCGGCTGCCCGTCTGCCGCAGGACGGTTCTGGTGCTCGATGAACCGGGCGCGGCGCTCTCGGCTCACGCGACCCGTGGCTTGATGTGTTTTGTCGCGATATTGTAGGAGTGCCTGCTCGAAGTCCTGAATGATCTGGCGCGCCACGCTATCAGCATTAAACACGGTCGTGGCCACCACGTAGCGGTCGCAGCCCAGATGCGAGACGATGTCCTCTTGTTCGCCTCGCTGGATCACCGCTTCGACGATGATTCTCCCAAGCGCTTGCAGTATCTGGTCTCCCTTGGCCGACCCGTAACGATCATTGAATGCCCTGAAGTTGTGCAGATCGACGTAGAGCAGAGCCCAGTCAGAAGTCGAGAAGAGGCGGCCTTCGATCTTCTGAATTGCGTCTCGCCTCAGCCGTGAGATAGGGTGTTCCCGAGGATGGGTCTTTTGGTCGTGGAACTGCCCTAGCAGACGCTTGATACGCAAGACGAGCTCGCCATGATCATAAGGGCCCTGGATGTAGTCGTCCGCCCCCGACTCCATTGCCTTTACCCGGTCCACGGAGGCGTCTCCAGCGCCCAGCAGTAGGACTGGAATCAACCCTGTCCGCTGCTCTTCTCGCAGGGAGCCGCACAAGGCGTAGCTATCGTGGCGTCTTAAAGAGCAATCCAGCACAACGAGGCTGGGGAGGGTCAATGCGATCGAGCTCAGCACGTCATCGGCGTCGCCCAGTTGGAGCACGTCGAAGCCGTCTTCGACGAAGACGTGATTGAGAAGCTTTCGCGTGTTGTCATCCTGGATTACGATGGCGATGCGTTCCTTCGTTGGGAAAGGGGATGCGCTGGGGGCATCGGGGTCACCTCTGCAGTTAGCGGTGCTCATCAACGGCCCTCGATCCATCGGACTTGATCGACGCCATGCTATCCCAGCAGGATGAAAACGGGCCGAGCAATCGTGCGCCGTTGAATCACAACTTTTTTACCCTTTGGTATCTGGAGGCTGTGGCGGGGGAGCAAAGCTACAGGTTGGCTACATCTGCCCACAACTCGGGGGTCTTATGACCGGGATACCCTGGACAGGAGGCTGGCTCTTCTGGAAGTAGACGTGCACACTCTCTGCTGGAGCTTTGGAATGGAGAAATGAAACGCGCTGCGTTTACCCGGCTCCCTATCCACCCAGATTTGGCCACCGTGCTGCTCAACGATGAGCTTAGCCGCTACCAGCCCAAGGCCCGATCCGATTGTCCCCTGGGCCTCGACGTTGCTGGCGAGGAGTAAGCGCTCGAAGATCTTGTCTTTCTTTGCCGACGGTATCGCGCCCGCGTCGTGCACGCTCACAACTAGCATACCGTGCCCATCGGCCGCTCTGATGGCGATACTTCCACCCTGATGGATGAACTTGACCGCGTTCCCGATCAGGTTCATCAGCACCTGTTCCAGCCGAAGCCCGTCGGCCAGGATAGGCGGGAGCAAGCTATCCACCTGATTCAATAGCGAGACTTGGTACTGGGCAGCCAAAGGCTCCATTTGCTCGACGGCGTGCCCGGCGACCTGGTGGAGGTCGACCGAGTCCAGGCGCAAGCGTAGCTGCCCTGCTTCAGCCCGGTAAAGATTGAGGATGTCTTCGGCCAGGCGGATGATTTGCCTCGCGCTAAGCTTCACCGACGTCAGGAACTCTCTCTGCAAAGGCTGCAGCGTGCCCATTCGTTCGGTCAAGATCAGGTCTACCGAGGCGCTTATGGTGCTGATGGGCGTCCGCAGCTCGTGGGATATGAGTCCTACTAATTCGAGCAGTTGGGCGCTATTGGCTGGGGACTCGCGCGTGTTCCGCGAGCAGTCGCCAACATCCGGCTGATCTGGGCGCGCGGCCTGCCGAAGCATAGATCTATTGCCTTTGGTTGCCGGCGACGCTGTGGCCATCAGTAGCTCCTAATGGTGCGACGAAGCGGTATCCGATACCTCTGATGACGTGAATGTAATCCGGATTCGATGAGTCTCTCTCTATCTTCTTTCTGAGCCTGCTGATGTAGACGGCGATCTCACTTCGAGCGCCGTCGTGATCCCAGTTCCAGATGTTGTCCAGCAGGCTATCCTTGGAGACGACGTGGCCGGCGTTCTCCATCAGGCAGTGCAGTATCTTCATTTCGGTGGGCGTCAGGTCCACGACCTTTCTGCCAGGCAACGTTACCTTCAGCTCGCTGGTGTTTAGCTCCAGCCCGCCGACTCTGACCCAGGTCTTCGGGAAAAGCGAGTTGGAGACTTTGAAGCGGCGCAGCACAGCTTTGGCTCTGGCGACGAGCTCAGCGGGCTCGAACGGCTTGACGATGTAGTCGTCAGCGCCTAACTCCAGCCCATATAGCTTCGTGCTGATCTCAGATCTTCCGGTAAGAAATATCACGGGCATCTTATAGTTGTCTTGTCGAAGACGCTCGCAGAACTCGAAACCGCTGCCGTCGGGCATTTTCACGTCAAGGACGATCAGGTCAGGGTCTTGCTCTTGAACGAAGCGCCAAGCCGCCTGAATGGTGAATGCGGAAGTGACCGTGTAGCCTCCATCTGCCAGCACAAAGGTGGCCACCTTGCATATCATTGGGTCGTCGTCGACTACAAGAACTTGCACTGTCTACCTCCTCAGGCCTGGATCTCAGACTGAGCCCTCGTGTGAAAGGTCATCCTCTGGCCAACAGCACACCGTATCGCCGCCCGTTTCTTTGGCAAGCTGTAGCCCATCCGACGCGTGCTCGATCAGCTCCTCTGCGCTGCCGGCAGGTACAGGGTAAGCTGATGCGCCTATTGCAACAGTTATGTTAGGGAACGATGCGGGCTGGGAGTTCTTCGCCGCGTGGCGAATCCTCTCCGCCACGGATGCTGCTCTGTCCTCCGACACGCGTGATAGCAACATGGCAAACTCATCTGGCCCGTGGCGTGCGACTACATCGTAGCGGCGCACGGACATCGACAAGGCGGACGCCACAGAGCGGAGCACGGCGTTTCCCGTTTGGTGGCCGTAGGTTTGATTCAGATGCCTGAACTTGTCGACGTCTACGAGAAGCATTCCCAGGCTGTGCCGATAGCGCTTCGCCCTTTCGATCTCTTGCAGCAAACGCTTTTCAAAGTGGCAGCGACTGCACAGCCCCGTTAGCTCGTCGGTGTCCTTTGTACCAGTGGTACCTGTCCTCAACACAACGTTCCTTATCGCCGTGGCCATAAGTTGGGCAAGAAGCACGAGGTTGGATAGGTCTTCGGCGGTGAAAGTATCACCGTGCAGCTTGTCCGCCGCGTTGACCACGCCATACGTTCGTCCGGCAACCACGACGGGCGCGCTGACGAACGACTCCGTGAGATACCGCCCACTGTTTCGGCTTGGCAAACCGGGCTCCTCGGACGCATCCTTCACGAGGATAGGTCGCTGGGCTTGGGCCACGAGACCGGCGACCCCTTCGCCCAACTTCACCCTGGTCGACGCGGCGACCTCCTGTGAAAGGCCTTTAGCCCTGGCAACAACGAATTCGTCGAGCCCTTCCATCCGCAGCAATATGGAACATCTGTCGGCCTGCAGCAGGCGGCACATCGCCTCCAGCGTCTCATCAAGCGCACTTCTGTCCGCGTAGTCGATTAGGTGATGGATTTTGATTCCCGTACTGCCTTCCACTTCTACGTCCTCTTCGGCTTCATAAGCGAGTCTGCTCGCCGCGAGCCTTGGTGTGGCCGTAAATGGCCGACCGTACGAATCATAGCCGGGAAAAGTTAATTCCTGCTGACGCCCAGCCGCGGTACCATTAAAGTTTCGTAACCCTGGTGCGCTCAGGGCTTCAACCACCAATGCAAGTGCTACATTTCTTCAATTTACACGCCGACGGTAAGCCTGTAGCCGTCACCGCGTACGGCCTCAATGCAGACCGTCTTCCCGTTGTTCTGTCCCAGTTTTCGTCGCACACGGCTTATGCACACGCGGATATGGCTGCTCTCGCAGACTCCAGATCCCCAAACGCTTTCGGAAATCCATTCCGGAGAGACCACGTGGCCTGGCTGGGACATCAGGCATCGCAGAACCTTCATCTCCGTCGGCGAGAGATATACTTTCTTCTTGTTGGGCAGGGTCAGGATGAGGTCGAGGATATCCAGCTTGAGCCCGGCCGCCCGCACGACTAACCTCTCTGAGGCGCCATCGAGGCGGCCCGACCGCCGAAGGATTATCTTGATGCGGGCCAACAACTCGGCGAATTGGAACGGTCTCAAGAGGTATTCCTCGGTAAGCCCTCGCTCGATCATCGTGCCCAGCATCTCCTTCGTCACGATGAACAAGATGGGCACTTCGCACTGCTCCTGCACCTGGCGGACGAATCCGTTGGTCAACAAAGACGGTTGAACGGGGTTTACGATGATGAGAGAGACGTCGTACCGGGCCAGCGCGGCCTTGACTCCTGGCGCGCCATTGGCCGTTAGAACGTTGAAGCCCTCTTCCGAAAGTATGAAGCCAATCAGCCGTCGGCTTAGTGTCTCGTCGTCTACGACGACAATGTTGATGTAGTTCTCAAGACGATCAATTGACATATCCCTTGCCCCAATCCAATCGCGCTACAACGGCATCTGGAGCCAGAAGCCAACTGACAAAAGAAAAGCGGGGGATCGATCGTGCCCGACAACCCCGCCGCTTTACATCGTCTAATTGCGGTTCAGCCACATAGATGCCTTATCTCCTGTGCGCTCTTGCGCGGAACCGCACCCTATTCATTTGGCCACCGTTAGGCCCTCTGGTCGCAAAACATTATAACATTTGTTGAAGAGTCGTGTCAAGGCGTTTTTGGACTATTTTGATTAACGCGCAGCAATCTGTCACCCGATTCTTAAATTTCATTAAGCTTTGGGGCGTAGCGTATTTATCCGGAGTTTGCGCGCCGTGGTATGCTGTCTTTGGGACGCGCAGCCTGCTTCCAATCGAGCCCGACGAGGGCTGCTGTCAGGGGGATTTATCGTGAGAGTGTGCTTCGTCTATCCGGATGTCGAGGGAGCGCATCGCTACGGCGCCAAGAAATTCTATCACGGCATTGGCTATCTCTCGAGCGTACTCAAGGAGAAAGGTCATCACACTTCCCTGGTGTACGCGCAGCAAGAGCCAACCAAGGAGCGATTTCTAGCCGAGGTGCTGGGCAACCACGCGGATCTGGTCGGCTTCTCCTCCACGACTAATCAATTCAGCTACGTTCGAGCCTGGGCATCGTGGCTGAAAGAGGCGGCGCCCGAGATCCACACCATATGCGGGGGTGTTCATCCTACCCTGGTTCCAGAGACCGTAATTGCCGAGCCTGGGATAGACACCGTGTGCGTAGGCGAGGGCGAGTACCCGTTGCTCGAACTGGCCGAGTCTCTCCAGGCAGGTCAAAGGCCTGTGCAGATAGCTAACCTCTGGCTCAAACGCGATGGCACGATCATCCGTAACCCTTTACGCCCGCTCATTCAGGACCTGGATCAGTTACCGTTTGCCGACCGTGAGCTGTTCGGGCTCTCTGACATTTTGAAAGCGAACGACGGTTGGCTTGACATAATGGCTGGGCGAGGATGTCCTTACGACTGCTCCTATTGCTGCAATCCCTCCCTCAAGCAGACCTTCCGTGGTAAGGGTAAGTACGTGAGGTTTCGGACCGTGCCAAACCTGCTGGCGGAAATTGACCACCTCAGCCGCACCTACACCTACCACACCTTGAATTTCCAGGACGACGTCTTCACATTGGACCACAGGTGGACTCTGGAATTTTGTCGTGCCTACCGTGCTTCCTTCGACACGCCGTTCTGGATAAACGCGCGTGTCGAGCGCATTCTTGAAGAGAACGTAGTGCGTGCGTTGGCCGGAGCCGGCTGCAAAGGCGTACGGATCGGGGTCGAGTCAGGCAACGAACGAATTCGCGAGGAGCTGCTGTCGCGCAAGATCAGCGATGCGAGTATCACCAGGGCTTTTGGCCTGTTCAAGAAACATCATTTGCAAACCTACACGTGCAACATGTTAGGACTTCCGGATGAGAACCTGGAGATGATTCAACAAACGATCGCCCTGAACCGTCGGCTCTCGCCAGCTTCGCTCCAGTTCTCGGTTTTCTATCCGTACCCGATGACCCGGCTGCACGATCTCGCGGTGGCCAAAGGTTATTTCAAACCTGCGAACGATGGGCTGCCCAGCTACTACGGGGACACCAGCTTGCTGAGCACGCCGAGCCTCTCGGCGGAGGGTCTCGCGAAAGGGTATCAGGCTTTTGTCGAGCTTCAACGAGAGCTGGCCCTCAAGCAGCACAGCCTTCTGAGGTACGCCCTGTACACCGTGCTGCGATTGCTCTACCGGAATGACACGGTGCTTCTGGGAAAGCACCTTCGACGGTTGGGACGGATCATGGAGTGGGCCATGCGGATTTGTTACACGTAGCTCTCCGGCAGGTTCAGCAGCACGAATTGCTGCGCTAGCTGACGGGCAAGGGTATCGTGCAATCGGCTGAGGGGGAGCTGCCGAAACAGGCTTCTGGGTACTGTGACAGACTCAGGCAGATAGCGGACTGCGTCGGCGAACTCAGTCTCGTACTGGTGTGACGGAAACCTGCGCCGAGCGATGACGTGGTCGCCGTTTGGCTCGATCTCGAAGATGGGGTTGATTTGCCAGTTGCCTTCTTCGTCATCGCGCGGCTCGTTTGGATAGCGAACGGGTATTAGTGTGGGAACAGCGCCGCTCATGCTGAACAGAGCTCGGGCGTTGTCTGCCGGCGTGTTGCGTACGTCCAGGCCCCTTTCCCCGGCCAATTGCGCCTCGAGGATGTCGGCTTCACTGGCAAGCACCGTGTTGCAGCCGTCGAGAAGCCGGCGGTAGCCGGCGGGCGTCAGGGGTGACCCGGCGGAAACGTTCGGCTCCAGGGCATTGTGTAAGTGGGCCAACACCAGTAGACCAGATTCGGTGAGAACCCGTCGCATCTCGGCGATTACCACGCGCTTTGCCGGCATGTAGTGCAGGGCGTCTGAGCTGAAGACCGCTGAGAATTCCTGCGACCTGAATGGCAACCCCTGCTGGGCGTCACAGCACACCAGCAGTGAATCCTGCACGATGAATCGTTTGGCAAGGTAGAGAGAAAGAAACGAGCAGTCGACGCCAACGACGCGCTCAGGCCCAAGGCAATTGGCCAGGACGCGCGCAACGTGGCCAGCGCCGCAGCCGATATCCACGACTCGCCCTCCGCAGCGCTGGGCGTGGTCCGCGGCAGCCTGGGCCAGCGTGTAGGCCGGCAGATAGGTTGGGTCAGAAAAGCGTAGGCGTTTACAGTGTGCGTTCTCTGGCCACAGCGCCTTGCTCGCCAACTTGCAGAAGGTCGTGCTCTCCTGGAGCAGTTCCTTCGACGCCTCGATCTGCCTCTCTCTATCCACTCTATCAAGGTGTGCTTGCACAGTCGCACGCCATCTTTGTAAGGGGAGAAGACGGGCCAGCTTTCTTTGGAAGGAATTGTGGACCGGTTGCAGAGAGAGCAGGCGCAATAGCGCCTCCGCCGTGTGAGCCTCGTCCAATAGCTTGACGACCGTCGCCGCAGAGATGTCCAGCGTAAGCACCGGTATGCCGGCCACTACTGGAAACCGCCCGGCTTCCGACCTCAGCACCGCGTATTCCCAGGGCCCTCGCGCATCCCTCCCCACACCTTGTTCCAGTGCGAGCTCACCGCCCGTAAATGGACATTTCAAACGACTGAGTTGTTCTCGCGTCAGCACAATGCGTGTCAACTTAGTGTCCTTTCTGTAGCAGTTCGTCTACCCTGTTTGAGACCGACACGCGGAGCTACCATTGGGCTGATCGTATTGCTCGGCGCCACTCCATCCCACAGGCGCCATCTGTGATCCAGATAGAACGTCCCTTCGTCCAGCAATGGAGCTTCCACACGAAAGACCGCGTTACGTTGGTCGTATGCCACAATACAAGCGCTCTCGAGGACCTCGACCGTTAAGCTGTACGTATTTGGCAACAGACGGAGGTTGACGAACTCCAGCTCAAACTGCCTCTCACCCGAGATCAGCCCTGTTCTGATCCCGTCGAAATGGGTGTTGGGCCAGTGGCAGTAGGTGCCGTCGGCGGCGTGAACCTGCACGGCGAACGACGGATCTTTGACCGGCGTGTGCGCGACGAAGTCTACCTGCACGATGAGGTTCTGGCCCGTCTGGAAAGCCGTGCGCTCCACCCCATCGTCGTCAAGCAGACGGACGACGAGAATCTCGACGTCCGCTTTGGAGTGCCTCCCGCCCGTTCCCGGTGCTCTGCCCTTGACTGCCCCGCGTAGCCTTTCTTCCTGCTGGCGCAACATGCAGTCCCGATAGGCTGTCAGCACGCGCTCCGGCTCTCCGCTCTCGGTCACCACGCCGTGCTGGAGGAGTATGGCTCGGTCGCAAACGGCCCTGATCGCCTCCATGTTGTGGGAGACAAAGACGATCGTCTTCTTGTCTCGTCGCAACTGCTGTGTCCGCTCGAGACACTTGCGGTGAAAACCAAGATCTCCGACGGCGAGTATCTCGTCGATCAAGAGGATGTCCGGCTCCGCGTGTGCTGCGACGGCAAAACCGAGTCGCATATACATACCCGACGAGTAGCGTTTCACGGGCACGTCGATGAACTCCTCCAGCTCGCTGAATTCCACGATGCTATCGAACTTGCGTTGTATCTCTGCACGGGCGAGGCCGCGTATGATGCCGTTCAGATAGATGTTCTCGCGGCCCGTCAGCTCCGGATGGAATCCTGCTCCGACCTCGATCAGTGCCGTGACTTTTCCGTTCACGAGAACGGTGCCTGTCGATGGCCGGGTAATATTGGACAACAGTTTCAGGATCGTGCTTTTTCCCGCACCGTTTGGGCCCACGATGCCAAGCGATTCGCCTTTTTCCACGGTCAGACTCAAATCCTTGAGTGCCCAGAAATCACGGTGGGTGGGTGGAGCCGCCGGCACACGCCGCAGCCTGTTTGCGAGACCGCCCAGGACCGATTGAAAAATCTGGCCTTGCCCGTAGCGGGGCGAGTATCTCTTGGAAACCCTTTCCAATCTGATCGCCGGTGAGCCGAGACCCGTACTCATTCGCTGACGCCTCGCTTGAAGTTGTGCTAGTGCGCTCGCAGAGAGCATCCTCGAATAACGACTTCGTGAGCCTGGCAGCGGCAGGGCAACCACGCAGGGTTGCCCCTACGAGACGTCGCCGCAACTGTTGCCTGATCATGCACTAGGTTGGCAAAGACCTGTAGAGCCCACAGCAGCGCCAGCAGACTGGGAAAGGTCCAAGATCGTGTAGCTGGCTGCGATAGTAACGTGCTTTAGCGCTGTTCCACACGTCGAGAAAAGGAGTCTCCAGAACGTTACCCAACTCGTAGCTCAAATCAAGGCACATCCACACCGCGCCGTCCGGCATTATGACCCCTTTGTACCACGGCTCCGAGCAGCGATGCCGCTGCGACCGCGGCCTGAACTCCCGCTGCGAGTAGAAATCGTGCAACTCCTCCGGATCGAAGCGTGGGAATTCTACGAGCTCGATGCCATTCTGTCCGGCTGATTTGCGCAGGCGGGTCATCGTCTCCTGGAAGCCATCCAGGTTCACGACTGGCAACTGTCGAACGTAAGACTGCCACGTCGTGCACTCGCTCCCCAGAACGCGCCGCGAAAACTCCAGGTGCTCCAGGTAGCTCTCTTCCGTGGTGAACCACTGGTGGTTTATGCGTAGTTTGTCCACCTCAAGATCCGAGGCCACCTCGACCATCTCTTCGAGACGACCAACGTTGAGGTCGTGGAGCGTCAGATTAACGACCAGGCGTGGTGCCGAAGAGCCCGATTGACGCTTGATCTCTCCGATCAGCCGTACTCCTGCTTGAAGGCGTTTGAATGTCCCTGGGACGCCGCGGATCTCATCGTGAACAACCCCCGGGCCGTCGATGGACAGACCAACTTGTTCGACACGGTTTTGTACAATGGCTTCGGCATGTTTTTCCAGAAACACGCCATTCGTGATGATCTGTGTAGGAACGCTGCGTTCCGCCAGGACTGCCAGGACGTCAGGCACATCCTGGTGCAACAAAGGCTCCCCACCGTACAAGCACACGGTTGGCCTGAATGTTGCTAACTGCTTCACTATGTTCAGCAACTCGTCTCTGGTGAACTCGTGGCGCAACTGTTGGGCAGACATGTCCTTTCGGGCTCCAATGTCACCCCAGTAAGGGCACATTTTGCAGCGTAGATTGCACTTCCAGGTCATGTGCAGGAAAACGAACGTCGGAGGCAGGGAGTAGCCCAACGGTAGGTGGTAACGCCGACGGGAGATGAGGTCCGCAATCCGTCCTCTGATCCCGATTGTTCGACTGCGCCGGGGCGGGACTTGTTGGTGCACCGGATCGCCGTTAGTCATCTTGCGCGGCTCCCCTTATATGACATCCGCGAAGTCAAGCTCCACGTGTTTGAAGAAGGCGTAACCAATCGCCAGTATGAACAACGAAGTGGCCGCGGCGCTTGCCAGAGAGCCCAGATCGGGCCATTGCTGTTTCAAAAGGACGTTGCGGTAGGCGTCTACAAAGCCGGCCATCGGATTTAGCAAGTAGATTGAGCGGTATCCTTCCGGCACAATACTGACCGGATAGATGACGGGCGTGGCGTACATCCAGAGCATCGTGGCGAGAGGGACGACAAACCGTACGTCCCGGTAGAAGACGTTGGCCGCGGCCACGATGAGAGCTATGCCGAGTGTCAGACCGATCTGGAAAGTAAGCACAATTGGAAACCACAGCGCTGTAGGTCCTAGTGGCGTGCGGTAGAAGACGAATAGGGCCAAGAGGGCTATCGCGCCGACCGAAAAATCTATCATGCTCGCAATCACCGCGGAAACAGGCAGAATCTCCCTGGGGAAGTATATCTTGGTCACCAGGTTCAGATTGTTGGTGAGGCTGGTCGCGGCAAACGAGATCGCATTCGAGAAGAATGTCCAGGGCAAGAGTGCGGCGAACGCGAAAACCGGATATGGCAAACCGTCCGTTGGAACGCGCACAAAGTACGAAAAGACCACTGTGAAGATCAGCACCATCGAGAGCGGTTGAGCGATCGCCCAGGCGATGCCCAGGACCGATTGTTTGTACCGTGCCCTGATGTCGCGCTTTGTCCACTCGACTAGCAGTTCCCTGTGGTCGACCAATCCTCCCAGGTCACAAATGAACGTCGACATAAACTGACCGCCCCGATGTGTGCAAAAGCTTTGACAGTGTGTGCTGCCGGCCCTAAATATAACGTGACAGGCTTACATCTGGGTAAAAAACAGAGTCCGTTAGCCTAAAGGAATGTTATGCCAATAGTACTTCAGGGCCAGCCAAAGCCTCTCCCGTACCACCGTATCTGGCAGACCGCCGCTTCGTTATATATTCGGGTTTTCACTGCTAACCAACACCAAACGAACAAGAGAGGTGACTATCGATGGGAACGGCGGCAAAGGTATTTCTGGGCACGGCGTTTCTGACTGCGCTAACCCTGTTCTTTGGCGCGGTCGCTTTCGCGGGCACTGGGGATGTGCTGGGCACGAAGCATAACCCTAACCCTCACCCAGAGGGAGAGGGGACAGGACGATCGCCTCATACGGTTTTCGCCGGTTCACATATTGTGGTAGAATAGTCTCGGGCTGCAAGGCCCGAGATCACGGTTTGCGGGTAATCAACTTTGCAGTATAGCTTTTGCCCCAGGTGCGGCGGCAGCCTGTGCGAACGCCTCGTCGAGTACAAAGCCCGACCGGTGTGCCAGGATTGCGGCTTCATCTTTTATCAGAGCCCCAAGTTGGCCGCTGCCGTGGTCGTCATCGACAACGGGAAGGTGCTGCTGAACAGGCGAGACGTCGCGCCCCAAAGAGGGTTGTGGAGCTTCCCCTCGGGGTACGTCGATCTCGGAGAAACGGTGGAGGAAGCCGCCGTGCGTGAGGTCAAAGAGGAAACAGGCGTTGACATCTGCCTAGATCGACTTGTCGGGGTCTATTCCAGTCAGGAGTATCCAGTGGTACTGGTAGTCTACGCGGGCTCTATCGTCGGCGGGACGCCCCACGCGAGAGCAGAAGTTCAGGCCGTCGGGATGTTTCACCTTCAGGAACTGCCCGACTTGGCCTTCGAGCACGATCGCGAAATAATAGCGCGCTGCACCTGTGACGCAGCGTGCCTCGAAGACTTGGGGCAAGACTAGCCTAGTTGCTGGTGCAAAAAGGCGGCGACGCCCCTGCCCCACCCCTGGGCGGACAGGGACGTCCGCCCCTACGAAGATGTGTCTTGCAGCGGAAACCAACCTATCGGGGCTTGAAAATCGCCGGCGTAACCCTCTTGTGCTCCGATGTTCCCCTCATAGCCAGCACTCGGCTCAGGATGGCCGGGTCGCATTCGGAAGTTCGACCATTCTCGATCGCATCGATGCAAGAGTCCAGTTGCTCGTAGCTCAGCCCCATCTCCTCTTCGTCGGTTTGGCCCGCCCACAGCCCCGCGCTGGGGGGACGTGCGATGATTTCGCCAGGTATGTCCAGCTCGATGGCCAGTTGCCTGACTTGCGTCTTGAGCAGACTTCCTATTGGCAGGACGTCTACGCCACCGTCGCCGTGCTTCGTGAAGTATCCCACCGTTAGCTCGCTCTTGTTTCCCGTGCCCAAGACAAGGTATCCAAGGTCATTGGCGTAAAAGTAGACCGTCATCATCCGGAGCCTTGGCTTCAGGTTGGCCAGCGCCAGCCCATTGCCAGGCTGCAGAGCCGCCGTGAAGCAATCGTAGACCGGTGTCAAATCGATGCGTTCCGTACGGACCCCCAGCTTGGTGGCCGCCAGAATGGCCGATTCCTCATCGTCGGGGCTGCTGTGGCACGGCATGATCAGTCCCAGGACCTCATCGCCGAGTGCCCGCTTTGCGAGGGCGCCCACCACGGCAGAATCAATGCCTCCGCTCAGTCCCAGCACTGCCCCCGCTCGGCTTGCCAGCCGCGCTTGTTCCTGAATCCATGCCACAATCTGATCGGCAAGCGATGGCATAATTTGCTAGTATACCTCGAGGTAGCGCTCCAGCTCCCAGGGGCTTACGTACATGCGGAACTGATCCCATTCCAGGGTCTTGGCCTCGACGAATCTTTCGTAGACGTGCTCCCCCAGGGCCTCCTGAACGACCGTGTCCTTGGACAGTTCCTGCAGAGCGTCTCCTAGCGTGGCCGGCAGCATCCCGATGTTGCGCCTTCTGAGCTCTGACTCGTCGAAGTGATAGAGGTTTTCCTCCACGGGTTCGGGCAAGGGTAGCTTGCGCTTTACACCGTCGAGGCCGGTCTTAAGCATCACGGCGAAGGCGAGGTAGGGATTGCAGGACGGATCTGGGCAGCGCAGCTCGATTCGGGTGGCCTGGAGCTGTCCAGGGGTTATCTTGGGCACTCGGATCAGGGCGGAGCGGTTGACGCGTGCCCAGCTAATGTAAACCGGTGCCTCGTACCCTGGCACGAGTCGTTTGTAGGAGTTCACCAGCGGGGCCAGTACGGCGCTCATTCCCCGGGCGTGATGAAGTTGGCCGGCAATGAATTGCTTCGCGAGCTCGGACAGGCCATACTCGTCGTCGGTGTCCACAAATGCGTTCACGCCCGTGTCCAGATGGGCCAGGCTCTGATGGACGTGCATTCCCGAGCCGTTGATGCCGAAGATCGGCTTCGGCATAAATGTGGCGTGTAGCTGGTAACTCTGAGCCACTGCCTTTAGCGTGTACTTAAAAGTCACCGCGTGGTCCGCCGTTCTGAGCGCATCCGCGTACTGAAAGTCGATCTCGTGTTGGCCGGCCGCCACCTCGTGGTGGCTGGTCTCGACGCTTATACCCAGCGCCTTCAGCGCGTTGACCATGTCCTTCCGCACGTGAGAAGCCAGGTCCGTGGATAGGTCGAAGTAGCCGGCTCGATCGTGGGGTAGTGGAACCACCTTTCCCGCTTCGTCGGGTTTGAACAGGAAGAACTCGAGCTCGGGGCCAGTGTTGAAAGCTAGACCCAAAGCACTGGCCTCCGCGAGCACTCGGTCCAGAACTGCGCGTGGATCGCCGGGGAAAAGCTCGTCGTTGGGGTTGTATACCCAACAGATCACCCTTGCCGTCGTGTCCTCGCCGCGTTCCCACGGAATGATGGCAAATGTGCTGAGGTCTGGCTTCAGGTACATGTCCGACTCGGCGATGCGGGCGAAGCCTTCGATAGAAGAGCCGTCGAACCACTTGCCGTGCTCGATTGTGTCGGGGAACTGATCCACAGGGATAGTCACACTCTTGACTACCCCCACCACGTCGGTGAACTGCAAGTTGACGAACTTGACGTTCTCTTCCTGCGCTATGTCGAGAACTCGCTTAGCCAAGCCTTCCTGCTGAGCGATGTCCACGGAATTCATCAAACTGGTGACCTCCTTGTCCTCCCGTGCCAGGCGCTAACGGCCCCTGGCCGTTCCATACTTCCCAAGCTGGCCGCTTCAAGCGCGGCGGATGCCCGCAGCTAGACGCAAAAAACGCCCCGACGACCAAACCGTCATTCGAGGCAACGTCCATCCGGTAGTCGTCCGTCGGAGGCGTCAAGCGGGGTTCGTCGCCGAAAGTATAGCATAACGCTTCGCCTGCCGTCTACACCATCAAGAGCCAGTATCTGTCCAGAGTTGGGGGCGGGCTGTCATTCTGAGTCCTTGGCAGAAGGACAAAGAATCTCGGCACACGCGGGCCGAGACCCTTCGCTACGCTCAGGGTGACAGTTTTGCGCGAAATCCGAACAAGTGCAAGAGCCAAAGAGCGGGGGCACCGCGTGTAGGGACGTTGCATGCAACGTCCCTACATACCGTGCCCCAACGCTCAACCAACTATAATGAATCGACTCCTCAACGAGTCCGTAGGCGCCAGCCTTACACGTCGTAGTACAGGAAGAACTCGTAAGGATGTGGCCGAAGAGCAACCTGTTCGAATTCCCGATGGCGCTTGTAGTCTATCCAGGTCTCGATGAGATCCGGCGTGAACACCTCGCCTTTCAGCAGAAAGTCGTGGTCCTGCTCCAGCGCGTTCAAGACCTCGCTCAGGGAGCCTGGCGTGGATTTGATCTTCGCCGCTTCCTCGCCCTCCAACTCGTAGAGGTCCCTGTCGATGGGAGCAGGCGGCTCGATGCGATTCTGCACGCCGTCGAGACCGGCCATCAGCAACGCCGCCAGGGTGAGATATGGGTTGCACGAAGGATCAGGCGGCCGGAACTCTATGCGCTTGGCTTTTGGACTCGACGAGTAGACGGGAATTCTGACGCAAGCGCTCCGATTGCGCTGGGAGTAGACCAGATTGATCGGTGCCTCGTAGCCTGGAACCAGCCTGCGATAAGAGTTGGTCGTCGGAGCGGCAAACGCGAGAATCGCCGGCGCGTGCTGCAACAGGCCACCTATATACCACCTGGCCATTTCGCTCAGGAGGCCGTATCCCAGGCTGTCATAGAACAGGTTGCTCCCGTGCTTCCACAGGCTCTGATGCACGTGCATGCCGGAGCCGTTGTCCTGGAACAGGGGCTTTGGCATGAACGTCGCCGTGTAGCCCTGCTCGAAGCAGGTGGTCTTGATCACGTACTTGTAGAGCATGACCTGATCGGCCATCTTCGTCAACGTGGAGAAGCGCATGTCGATCTCGGCCTGTCCCGCCGTGGCCACCTCGTGGTGGTGAACCTCCACGTCGATCCCAGCCTGGATCAGTTTCAGCACGATCTCCGAGCGCAGGTCTTGCAGGCGGTCGGCCGGTGGCACGGGGAAATACCCTTCCTTGTGGCGCGGACGGTAGCCGAGGTTGGGCTTGCTACCGTTGGCGCCGCTGTTCCAGATGCCCTCTTCCGAGTCGATGAAATAGAAGCCACTGTGCGAGGTCTGGTCAAACCTCACGTCGTTAAAGATGTAGAACTCAACCTCGGGCCCCCAGTAGCTAACGTCGGCTATGCCCGTTTTGATCAGATACCGCTCCGCCTTTTGTGCGACGTACCTCGGGTCACGCGAGTACGGCTCCCCGCTGATTGGATCCTTGACGTTGCACACAATGCTCAGCGTCGGGACCTTGCACCCGGGATCCACGACCGCCGTGGTGGGATCCGGCATCAGCAGCATGTCGCTCTCGTGTATCTTCTGAAAGCCCCGTATGCTCGAGCCGTCGAAGCCCAAGCCCTCCACGAACATGTCCTCTGACAGCTCGCGCACGGGAATTGAGAAATGCTGCCACGTGCCCGGCAGGTCCACGAACTTGAAATCCACGATTTTCAGCCCGGCTTCACGCGCGAAGACGATCACGTTTTTCGGGTCCGTTACCTGTACGGGCCCGATCGCCGTCGTTTCGTCCGGTGAAGAAGCAATTGCCATATTTCAAATCCCATCCTTTCCCATCGTATGTCGAACCTTTGTCTTCGATTACACTATAGCAACGCCTCCGACAGCCCGTCCAGATACACCGCGCCCCAACTTGTACTGAGGGTACTTGTGCAATTGCACAAATGGCAGCAGCCATTTTGCTCATGCGGGTCTCGTGTTATACTTTAATTAGCTGTTGGTGCGACATGGGGTATCGGGCCGCGCTGGCATCCCAGGGCGCGGTCTCCGCGCTCCTGCGCTGGTGTATTTCGTACCAGAAACTAATTAGCGAGCCCTTGGCGTGGTGGGTTGATCACCGAGGGAACCGATGGAAACGACACTTTCTCAAACGGCTCGCGGTTTGTTGGTTGGTTTGATTGTCCTGAGTGTTTCGGCGTGCGCTGGAACCCCGCCTGCCGCTACGCCTTCTCCGAAAGCCGGCAGCGTCAAGCCAACGATCTCGCCTGCTCCAACCGAATCGCCGACTAGCCCTGTCCCCACGAAGTCGGCGGTCAGAGCATCTCCTCCCGCTCCCAAGCCATCGGGGAAGCAGCCTGTTGGCGAGCCCATTAGACTTGGGGCGATTCTAGCCCTGAGCGGGCCGGCGTCTAACATCGGCGTCGCGGAGCGCGACAGTCTGATGCTTTTGGAAGACATAATCAACGGCAAAGATGGTGTTAGAGGTCGACCTGTGAAGTTCATCGTGTACGACTCTGGCGGCGACGAAGGCCAGGCGGTGGAGGCGGCGCGCAAGCTTATCGAGGAAGACGAAGTGGTGGCCATAATCGGGCCGAGCACGGACGCCGAGGCGCTGGCGATGGTCGATGCGGTGGAGAAGGGGAGAATAACCAACGTTTCGCTCGCATCAGCCGCGCAACTCGTGCGGCCTGTGCGGCCATGGATATTCAAGCTTGCCCAGCACACGGGGCTGCTGATTGGCGCCGCGATGAATCATATGGGCCACAATAGCATCAGTCGACTGGCCCTTTTGACAGAGGTCAGCAGCTACGGCGACCTGGCCAAGGCTGAGTTCGAGCGAAACGCTACCTTCTACGGCCTTGTCGTGGTCGCCAGCGAACGTTTCAGCGAGCGCGACACCGCTCAGACGGCTCAACTCACCGGGGTGAGGGTCAGGGCGCCTCAGGCGCTGGCGCTTTGGGGAGCAAGCGAAGGGGTTGTGGCCGGAGTGAGAAGTGCGCGTCGGCTCGGCATGGGCCTGCCCATTTACGTGAGCGACCTCTTTGCCACGCCGGCTTTCCTGGCCGCTGCCGGAGATGCCGCCAGCGACGTTCTTGCGCCCGCCAGCGCCATTCAGTTGTACCAGCAACTGCCGGATTCTCATCCTCAGAAGTCGATTACCAGGGAGCTTGTGGAGGCATTCAAAAGTAGGTACGATAGGCAGCCGGATTACTATGTTGGCCTGGCGTTCGATTCCGCCCAGATCGTCTTGAGGGGGATCGAGGAGGTTGGCACCGACCGCCGCAGGATACGCGACGCGGTCGAAGGGACCGTGGGCTACGTCGGCGTCACTGGCATCTACAACATGACCCCAGAGGATCATCTCGGCCTGGCCCCCTGGAACGTTATGATGTCCATCGTCAAAGAGGGCAAGTTTATGCTGGCACAGTGATGGAGAATCGCCAGAAACGTCGCCTGCAAGGTGCATCGTGATTGTTGACGCATCATAGCGTGCTCGGCTAAAATGGTTGCGTGAATGTTGATGACTTGCGAGGGTACGCGCCGTGAACGTCAGAAGAGTGGCTTTGGTTGCTGGGGGCATGTCGCGCTTCGGGGTGCGCCAGGCTACCTATCGGGATCTGGTGTCCGAGGCGGGGAAAGCGACTTTCGATAGCGCCCCGAATCTGTCCGCAAAGGATATCGAGGGTTTTCTGCTGGCGACGGTTATGCCGGAAAGGTTTACCTTTCAAACGCACGTCGCGCCGCTGGCAGCCGAGTGTTTGGGCATCTCGCCAAGTAAGCTCGTGGCGAGGGTCGAGCTACTCTGCGCCAGCGGCAGCTCGGCGATACGCCTGGCCTATGGCTTCATCGCCAGCGGGCTCGCCGACGTCATTATGGTCGTGGGCGCGGAGAAGATGCACACACCCTACCCGGCTGAGACGCTATTTCATACTCTTGCGGCGGGAGATCGAGAATGGGATGCCATTCACGGTTTGACCGCTCCGCCGGGCTTTGCCTTGGTGGCCCAACGCCACATGAAGGACTACGGGACCACGGAAGAGCAGATGGCGCTGGTGTCGCTCAAGAATCGCCGGCACGGAGCAATGAATCCGTGCGCCCAGTTTCAAAAGCCTGTAACTCTGGAGGATGTTTTCAAGTCCAAGGTCATCGCCGTGCCTCTGAAGCTCCTGGACTGCTGTGCAATTACCGACGGCGCCGCGGCCGTCATTCTTGCGTCCGAAGAGAGGGCCAGAGAGCTCACCGACAAGCCGATTTACATCCTGGGCACCGGACAGGCCGGCAGCGGCAACAACGCCGCCAACGTGCCCGGGTGGTCGGAGTGGCCTATGCTTCGGCTGGCGGTCAAGAACGCGTACAATATGGCCGGCGTGGGACCCGACGACGTCGACGTCGCCGAAGTCCACGACTGCTTCACTATCTCGGAGATCATCGAGTACGAGGAGCTGGGCTTCTGCTCCAAGGGAGAAGGCGGGGCGTTCGTCGCCGCTGGGCTGTCGGACTATGGTGGCAAAGTGGTGGTTAATCCCGGTGGTGGCCTGTTGAGTCGTGGCCATCCTTTCGGCGCAACCGGCGTCGCGCAGGCGTTGGAGATGGTGCTGCAACTGAGGGGTGAGGCAGGGCAGAGGCAGGTGTCCGATGCCAGGATCGGACTCACCCACAATCTGAGCGGGTTCGCCACCGAGCACACTATTATGATCTACGGGAGAGAGCCGCGATGACGGAGCAGCCTTTTTTTCACACGATGGACATCTTCCCGCAAGAGACCGCCGAGCAGAACAAGCTATATAGATTCTTCGAGCTCTTGCGAGAAGGAAGGCTTACGTCCACACGCTGCAATCGCTGTGACATAGTGCTCTGGCCACCGCGTACGGTTTGCCCGAGCTGCTTTTCCGACGAGCTGGAATGGGTCGACCTCCCGAAGCGGGCGAAGTTGTTTGCCCATACGGTTCAGTGGGCGGGCGTGCCCACCGGGTTCGAAATCCCGTTGCTGATGGGAATGGTCGAATTCGAGAGCGGCCTCAAGATACTATCCAGGATCGTCGATGCCAAACCCGAGGACCTCGAGATAGGCCGCGAGGTCGAGTTCACCGTCCGTGAGATTCCTGGGAACCGCGTTGTCCACGCCTTCCGACCGGTGGCCCCACGGTAAGCTATCTTGTAGCCTTTGGCCTGGCCGGTCCTCATTGCGAGGCGTTGGGCACGGGGTGCTTCTGACGGCAGATTGAGTGTGTGCGTCCGCTTGGTGAGCCACGATGGCTGGCCTTGGGAGTCCTTCGGCGCCCCGATACATCGGGGTCGCCGTCAAGCCGCTTGGCAGGCAATGCTGGTTGGATGTTGTCAGGGCAAGACTGCCCTACGGCAGCCAGGCTTTCTTGATGTCGGTGGAATAGCGTAGTTTCTGAGCTGTCTCGGGATTGGCGTTGAGCAGGTCGAAGAGGTGCTGGTAGCCTTCCTCCGGTGTGAGGTTGAAGGCGGGGCCGCATCCGCCCTCCTGCCGGCAGTCACCGTCCATCGTTAGTACCCCGGCGATGACCAGGGGCTTGAAGTCATCCTTGCTCCTGGCGAGCGAGTATCGCTTGAGCTGATACCACTGTTTCGCCTGCGTAGGGTTGTAGATCTGCGGGATGGCTTGCACGTTTCCCGCTCCCGCCGAGATGTACCAGATATCCTCTACGGTCCAGCCGTTGTTGCAGAGCGGAGCAGCCTTGTCGGTCCACGGACACCCGGCGGCATCGCCGAAGTTGTACAGTCCCGGCCCGGCGACGGAGAGATAACCGTCGACCCACGCCCGCGCGACCTCGGGCTTACCCCAGTCAGCCTCCATATCATTTCCGCCGAAAACGGACACGCGCTGGGCATCCTTCCAGGTGGAGACATCGCTAACCATCTGCGCCCAGGCTATTCCGTGCTCCCTGGTCACCTGAGTGCCCCAGTTGCTGGTCCCGAGCACAAGACTGAGGCGAGCGTTCGGATCGGCGCAGCTCAAATAGCTGCTGACGAATGCTTTTGCGCCCTGCTGAAGTTCCACGACGGACGCAAAGCCCGAGCTGGGTGCCCCAGGGGCGCGAAATATGATGGTGCCCTTAAGCCCGTTCTGCTCTTTGGGCGCGCCAAACACCAGAATAATCAGATCGTCTGCCGTTCCAGAGAGGCCGATGGTCTTTGCCCCGGCTTCGCACCCTAAGACGCGCAGCCTAATCTGATCGGCTGTGTTCATGTAGTAGCTCGTGGTGGTGTGCAGCGGCCTATCCGGTACGATCTCATCCACTTGCGTCCTCATCTGGTAACGGCTTGCCGGCGCATCGCGTTGCTCGTCAAAGACGGCTTCGTCGGCTTCAGTGGTGTTCACATCGAAGCTCGGCATAGCGTTTTGTGGCTCATCGGTTGTGACGACGCTCGTCCTGGCATTCAGCGCCACATCCGTTGCAACGCCGCTCGTCCTGGTCGATGGGGCTGCCCACAAAACCACTATCTCCACGAGTACAAGGGTTACCAGAATCCACTTCCTCATCAAGCTCTCCCAGTCGTCTTTCGTAAGGGTCGCAGCAGGGTCGCGACGCGTCCGTGGGATCAGGAACGAGGGGCTCTTGGGTGCGGAAGAAGTCTAACCGAAGTGGTTGACGTGGGTCAAGAACCGTGGCGGGAGGCGCTTCTTTGGCAAGTGGCGCCCCGCCCCAAGACACTTAATGAACGTGCACGTGTCCTGTGCCAAGCTGCAGCCCGATCAAAACAACGAACAGGATGGCGGCCGCGATGACAACCACTATGCCGATGACCAGCCACTCGCCGCCGTCATCGGCATTCTGGTTGGCATCTGTGTCGGCCGCACTATCTTGCTCTGCCCACCCGGCTGCCCCAGGATCAGCGGTGGGAGGCTCGGCCCCCGGGCTGGAAGACATAATGGTCCGGTCCCCGCGCTACGCTTTGTCGCGCCCTAACTACTCTTTGTATGTCCGCTTTATGAAGCCACTGTCTTCCAGTTGCTTCACGAACTGCGTGTCTACGAACGTGTCCGGATTGGCCCCCTTCGCCTTGTCGTTGGTGAGAGCCACTTCGTCGATTCCGGCCTGTACCGCCTCCTTGGCCGGGTAGGGGACCTTCTCCACAGCCAGGGCGTCAAGTCGTGCGGATGATAGCACACGCGTCCTGGGGCGTCAAGAAAAACTGAGGAGGGGGGTGTGCGATGTGAGGTCACAACGAGGCTCGCGGTTGCCGTGGATCCATATGCGGCTGGCAGCCCCGATTGAGGGGTGCCCCCACCCTACTCGTCACTCCTTCGCCACGGTGATGATCAGGTTCAGGCTCTCGTCGACGCTGATGTGAGCTCCAGGGCCAACAACGGTGGTGGACTCTTCTTCCTCTATGATCGCTGGCCCCACGAGCTTAGAGTCGGAGGACAAAGCGTACCGGTCGTACACGGCGCAATCGACGTAGCCCTCGTGCTCGGGGAAGAAGGCTTTTCTCCTTCCCTTCAAGGCCGATTGGCGCCCCGTGGCCCGGGTCCTCTGGAGCAAGGTGCCAGTGCCATCAAGCCTTGGACGCGGGCCGCGCACGACCACGCGCCAGTTCAGCGCTTCGACGTCGACATCCGGATTGAGCAGATAGTAGAGGTCCTTATAGACCGCATCGAACGAGCTGCGTATCATCTTGGCATGGTCGGAAGAGAGCAGGCCATTTGGGATGAGCACCCGAATCTCGTGCCCCTGGCCAACGTATCGCATGTCGCAGGAACGTTCAACTTCGATCTGCTCGTGAGGCATGCCCATCTCGGCCAGTAGCCCGATGCCCTCGACCTCCATATCCCGCAGAATCTGATTCGCTACGTCGAAGTCCATCCTCCCAAGTTGGCAAATGTAGGTCCTAACGAAGTCGAACGAGGGCCTCATCATCAAGAAGCCGACGGCCGACTCGACCCCGGCAGCGGAAGGGCAGACCACCGTATCGATCTTCAATTTCCGAGCAACCCGGTAGGCGTGGACAGGGCCAGCTCCGCCAAACGCCACGAGAGCATAGTTTGAGAGGTCCTGGCCCTTCTCCACGGCGTGCAGCCGAGCGGCATTGGCCATGTTCTCGTCGACGACCTGCTGGATGCCCCAGGCCGCCCTTGGGACTTCCAGCCCGAGCGGATCCGCTATTTTGGTCGCCAGTGCCTTCCTGGCCTTCTCCTCGTCCAGCCGCATCCTTCCGCCGAGGAAATAGGAGGGACTCAGGTAACCGAGAACCAGGTCCGCATCTGTTACCGTCGGATCTTCGCCTCCCTGGTCGTAGCAGACGGGTCCGGGGTCAGCACCGGCGCTGTCGGGCCCAACCTTGAGCAAGCCCATCTCGTCGGCCCGGGCGATGCTACCACCACCAGCCCCGATCTCGATCATCTCGACCACGGGCAATCTGATGGGCAAGCCACTACCTTTGCGAAACCTGTGCACCCGGGCGACTTCGAAGTCGGTGGTTATCTCCGGCTTGCCGTCGCGAATCAGACAAATCTTCGCGGTCGTTCCCCCCATGTCGAAGGCCATCACTCTGCGGACTCCGGTTGACTCACCGCAGACCGAAGCGGCGATTGCGCCTCCGGCCGGCCCCGACTCGATAATCCTAACGGGGAACCGCTCGGCAGCATCGACCGTGGTGATGCCGCCACTGGACAGCACGACGCGCAGGTCCCCAGCAACGCCCAGGCCGTGAAGCTCCTTTTGCATCTTGGACAGGTAGTTCCTCGTGGTGGGCTGCGCGTAGGCGTTGGCGACGGTCGTCGAAGTTCGCTCGTATTCTCTCACCTCGGGCACCACTTCCACGGAGAGAGAAGTGAACATATTTGGTGCCAGACCCTCAACCACTGTTCTGACCGCACGCTCATGCTCGGGATTTCGAAACGAGTGAAGGAAGCAGACCGCCAGCGACTGCACACCCTGGTCTTTGAGCTGGCGAACGACCAGCTCGAGTTCCGTTTGGTCCAGCGGCGTTACCACCACTCCGTTCTCGTCCAGTCGCTCGGACACCTCTTTCCTCATGCGTCGGGGGACCAATGGCGGTGGCATCTCCAGGAACAGGTCGTAAATGTCGTAGCGCTTCTCTCGGCCAATTTCCAGAATGTCCCGAAAGCCCTTCGTCGTTATCAAGGCCGTTTTCGCGCCCTTCCGCTCGATGATGACGTTGGCGACCAGCGTCGTACCGTGGATTACGCCGGCGATGCGCTCTCCCGCTATGCCGTGCTCGGACAGCAAGCGAGACAGGCCCACCAGGGCGCCTACTGAAGGATCGGCTGGCGTCGTCAGCACTTTCCCCACCAACAGGACGCCCTGGTCGTGGTCGAGTATCGCGATATCGGTGAAAGTTCCGCCTATGTCAATGCCGGCTCTAAACATGTGCCACGGTAGAGGACCGATTTTCAGCCATACATCCCTCTCAGGCGCCATTCTAGTGCAAGCAACACAGTTTGTCAACGGGTTCCACAATTTTTTGAAAAGGGCGTATGCAATTTGTCGGAAGCATCGTCGTTCTTCCGCGACGAAAATTGACAAATCTAAGCTAGCAAGGTAGAATCAGCAGGATTCAGTTTCAAGCGAACGGTTTGAGCACGCACGGACGTCGAGCCCTTCGCCTGGAGAATCACGCGCGGGAGATAGCTATGACTGGCGAGGCGGTATCTTCGCAAGCGGACTTGGTGATTACGAAGCCATCTCGAGCCAAGCGCACGTCCGTAATAGTCGTTGCCCAACTGCTGCTGGGTGCGTTGCTGATCGTGTTCGTCGCTCGTGCCCTCTGGGCTAGCCCTGAGGAAGGCACTCAGACGTCCGCCGTTGTTCCGCAGAAGATTGCGGGGCTGTCCTTGGCGCGTAGCGTGACTGGGCAAAGCGCCGTTGCCGACCTGAAGAAGCTCCACGGCAAGGATGTGGGCATTGTCGGCGGCTGGATTGGATACTACCCGAACAAGGCTATCATCTGGGTTGGAGAGACGCAGAGCGAAGGCCATGCCTACCAACTGATCGATGCCATGACCCGTCGCATAAGGGCTGGAAACGATATGTTCACCGATCTTCAGCAGTTGCGCATTGGGTCTCAGGTGGTTTTCAGTGTAGTTGGGCAGGGCCAGCGCCATTATTACTACCAAAAGGGATCGCTGACAGTGTGGATCGCCGCTCCGACAGTGGGCGAGGCGGATTTCGTCAGAGAGGCCTTGCAGGTCATCAAGTGATTCGTGTTCGGAGACGAATGATTGAGGAGTCTTGAGGAGGTCGACCCCGAAATTGCCGCGCTGGTCGAGGCGGAGAAGCAGCGGCAACTCAATAACCTCGAGCTAATTGCCTCGGAGAATTTTGCCAGCGACGCCGTTCTAGCGGCGCAGGCCACCGTTTTGAACAACAAGTACGCCGAGGGCTACCCGGGACGTCGCTACTACGGCGGATGCCAGATCGTGGACCAGGTGGAGGCCCTGGCCATCGAGCGCTGCAAGGAGCTATTCCGAGCGGAGCATGCCAACGTTCAGCCTCATTCTGGCACGCAGGCAAACATGGCCGTTTACTATGCGACTCTGGAACCGGGCGACTTGCTCATGGGAATGAACCTTGCCCACGGCGGGCATTTGACGCACGGCAGCTCGGCCAGCTTCTCCGGACGGATCTATCGATCGGTACCCTATGGCGTGAGCCCGCAGACGGAAACCATCGACTACGACGAGTTGCTTAGACTGGCGCTTGCGCACCGGCCCAAGCTGATCGTGGCGGGTGCGAGCGCCTATCCAAGACAGATCGACTTCTCAGCCTTCCGAGACATCGCCGACGAGGTCGGCGCCTACCTGATGGTCGATATGGCCCACTTCGCGGGTCTCGTGGCCACTGGCATCTATCCCAGCCCTGTCCCGCTTGCCGATTTCGTGACGAGCACTACCCACAAGACTTTGCGTGGACCTAGAGGGGGGTTCATCCTCTGCAAGCAGCAATTTGCGAAGAGTGTCGATTCGGCCATCATCCCGGGCATCCAGGGCGGGCCGTTGGAACACGTCATTGCCGCCAAGGCGGTGTGCTTCCTGGAGGCCAACAGCCCCTCCTTCCAGAGGTATCAGGTCCAGGTGATGGCCAATGCACGCGCGTTCGCCGCCGCGATGATGAATAGGGGCTACCGCCTGGTTTCCAACGGCACTGACAGCCATCTCTTCCTGGTGGACCTTCGCGCGAAGGGCCTCACCGGCAAGCAGGCTGAGGAGGCGCTGGACAGCGTCGGGATCAGCGTGAACAAGAACAGCATCCCTTTCGATCCCCTGGGGCCGCGGGTGACCAGTGGCATCCGTATCGGCACGCCGGCAGTGACGTCTCGCGGTATGAAAGAGCAAGAGATGGAGCAGATCTCCCGCGTCATCGACGCCGTGCTCGCGCAGCCGACGGACCAGGGTGTTCTCGCCTGGGCGAAGGATCAGACAAGGGCCATAACCAGGCAATTCCCGTTGCGCGCGAACGAATGATCTAGATCCGAGGGGTAGGGTGTCGCGGTCTTACTGGCACGAAACTTGCGGCATGCAGATGCGCCGTCAAGACGGTAAGTTTGAGGGTGTCCCACGGGCTTTCATTTTCTGGATCGCTGTATGGGTCGGGTATCCCGAGAAGACCGCCTGACGATGTACGGGTTGCAGTGTGTCGAGAACTGGAAACAGTGGGGCAAGGAGGAACCATGAACAGGACCAAGGGTATCTCGCTGGGCTCGCGGGGGATGTTGGAATCGCAGGACGACATTGGATACCTGACCGGGCAGCGGAGTCCCGCGGAACGGGAGAAGCAAATCAGGACACCCCTGCAGAAAAGCTCCGAGGGTGCCGGAGACCGAGAGTACGGCGTAAAAGCCAAGAGACGAAAGAGCTAGTTCATTTCAGCTCAGTAGCCTGCGAGCCCTCCCCCTGACCCTTTCCCATAGGGAGATGGGATATTGCGCTCGCTGGAATGTATGATGTCCTCATGCACGGCCGCCCTTTGCTGGCGTAGGGGCGTGGTCTCGCTGCCCCTGGGCGCAGTCTCGCTGCCCCCATGCGTCCTTCAACGCGTGCCGCATTCGCTCCTCGGAAGCCAGCCTCGGACCGTAGCGGAACACCACGTAGGCCACAGCGGTAGCCAATGTCGGCGAGAGCCAGGCTACGTGCTCTTTCCACTCTGTGCCGAAGGCGTGCAGACAGCCAGATTCGGATTGTCCAGCAGGAACGAGCGGGGGAAGTCGGTCAGGTCGGTTCCGGTGGGAGGTTTCGCGCGATACCAGGGGCAGACGATGTCAGAGTGTGGCGGGGACCAAAAGTCGGAACCTTCTTCGTCGCCACACCAACACCTCTACCACCCCGCGACGGCCCTGGCTCGACACCGGTTATCGCTTAGCATATTCCGGCAACACTCTTGACGTGCGTCTTCTTGGTAGAAACTACCTTGGTAGAGACGACCCGCCGGGTCGTCTCTACAGGACCCGCCAACCAGGGCGACGCGCAACATCCTCGAGGTCACCTTATCTAAGTATAGGGAAATGCAGCCCTTCCGCGCAAACCGTTGGGTCAGTTGTGCTCGACTGTCGCCGTGTTTGGCTCGAGTTCCGAGCGCTCGCGCAGGTTGGCGATGATGTAGTCCAGTTGGCTCTGAAGTATGTCTCTTTGCTGTGGCGTCAGATTGGGGCTTTGCAGCCGTCTCTCCAGCGAAGAACGAGCCTGTGCGATGTTGTCTCTTGTTACCGGGTTGATCTTGCACATTGCAGGAGCACCTCCTGCTGTTAAGTATACTACTTAGGTCTCGAATGTCAATTACTGGGTTGGGGAGTGTGCGTCGAATACCGTAGATGGCTGAGCCCGACCCCACCCCCGGGCGGACAGCGGACGTCTCCCGCCTCGCGGGATCCCGTTTCGGGACGCCCCTACGTCTCTGCAATGGTACGTACGGTATCCGCGTTTGACACGTTCGCTTCTGCAATGATACACTTGGGATGCCTGACCTGCTGGCACCCCCGAGCCAAGTGATTGAGACCGAAAGGCGAATTACCTTGGGCAAGATCAAGCTCCTGCACTTCGCGGACGTACATCTTGGCATCGAGACCTACGGGCGGCTGGACCCCGCTACGGGCCTGAGCAGCCGGTTGCTCGACTTCACAGCCTGTCTCGACGAGGCCGTCGACCGCGCCCTCGACGAGAGCGTCGACCTCGCGGTTTTCTGCGGGGATGCCTACCGCAGCCGCGACCCGAATCCCACGTGCCAGCGGGAGTTTGCCAAGCGCGTGCGGAAGCTGGCCACCAGTGGCGTCCAGGTGTTCCTCCTGGTGGGCAACCACGATCTACCCGTGTCCACAAGCAGAGCTAATTCCGTGGACATCTTCGAGACCCTGGCCGTGCCGAACGTACACGTCGGCAGAAAAATCGGCGTGCACATAATAGAGACGCGGCGAGGCGCTGTGCAAATCATCGCCCTTCCCTGGCTCTCCCGGGCCATGGTCCTGGCCAAGGAAGATCACAAGAACAAGACGTTGGAGGAGGTCAACAAGCTGCTGGAGGAGTACGTGGCCGGTGCGGTAGCCAGGTTGGTCCAGGGCCTCGATCCTACATTGCCGGCCATATTGGCCGCTCACGTCTCGGTTTTTGGGGCTACCTGGGGCTCGGAGAAAGGCGTCATGCTGGGGCAGGATATCGTGGTGCCCAAGAGCGTCGTGTCCCATCGCTCTCTCGACTATGTGGCGCTGGGGCACGTACACAGGCACCAGGTTGTCGGCAACTACCCTCTGATCGTCTACGCGGGAAGCATCGAGCGCGTGGACTTCGGCGAGGAAGCAGAGGACAAGGGCTTCGTTATCGCTCAGGTCGAGCGCGGCGAAGCTGAGTACACTTTCATACCGGTCAAGGCGCGCCGATTTCTCACCGTCGACGTCAGAGCGGAAAGCGATGACCCGCTGGCCGATGTGCTGGCTGCCATTGCCAGGCACAACGTCGAAGGAGCCGTCGTGCGGGTAAGTATTCATACCACGCCCGACAAAGAGGGCAAGATTCACTACAACGAGGTGCGACGGGCGCTGAAGGACGCCCACCACGTCGCCGCCATCGCCAAGCACGTCGAGCGCAAGCACCGCACCGCTTTCGCCGGCAAGCTGGCGGAGCAAATGACTCCCCGAGAGGCGCTGGAGCTCTATCTGAAGAACAAGCAATATCCTGCTGAGCGGGCCAGGGCCTTGCTGGAATACTCTGACACCATTCTTCGGTACGACGCGCAATGATTCCCATCAAGCTCCAGCTTCGCAATTTCCTCTGCTATCGCGACAATGTCCTACCCCTCGTCTTCGAGGGCATGCACGTGCTCTGCCTCTCCGGGGACAATGGCCACGGCAAGACGGCGCTGCTGGACGCCATCACGTGGGCGCTCTGGGGCAAGGCGCGAGTTTCGGGCGATGGGCGAGGCAGAGTGAGCGACGACGAGCTGATCCACTTCGGTCGGACCGAGATGGAGGTGGAGTTCGAGTTCGCACTAGCAGGCGACCTCTATCGAGTGATCCGGAAGCATGGGTACCAGCGCGGGCCGAAACGAGTGCAGAGCGTTGGTGCACTGGAGTTTCAGATCTTAGGCGATCCGGAGTTCCGCTCGATCACTGGCAATACCAAGCATGAGACCCAGCGCAAGATCAACGAAGTGTTAAGGAT
>JACQUC010000013.1 GCA_016210495.1 Chloroflexota bacterium | reverse complement strand
GGCCAGGAGGCCGAGGAGATCGTCGAGCGGGCCTTCGAGCTGGACGACTTCGCCTCCCGGCAGGTGATGGTGCCGCGCGTGGAAATGATCGGCATGCCTGTGGACGCCTCGCTCGAGGAGGTACTGGCAGTGGGGGCAGAGCACCACCATACGCGCCTCCCGGTCTACCACGAGGACCTGGACGACATTGTGGGGATTGTGCACCTGATGGACGTCGTGAGAGCGTGTCAGACGGGCTGCTCCGGTGAGCTGAGGCAGTTGATGCGCCCTGCCCTTACGGTGCCGGAGATGATCACGGCCGATAAGCTCCTGGGACGTATGCGTGCCGAGCGAGCTCAGATGGCCATTCTGGTGGACGAGTACGGAGGCACAGCGGGGCTGGTGACCATCCACGATCTGGTGGAGCGGCTGGTAGGACCTCTTCTCGACGTGCAAGAAGTGCCACAGGATTCCATCGAGATAACGCCCGAAGGTGACGCCCTCATCGGCGGGCTGGCCCTGGTCCACGATATAAACGAGCGCTTCGGGCTGCACATCGAAGGCGGCGACGAGTTCGATACCCTCGGCGGCTTCGTCCAGGCCAGGCTGGGACGAATGCCTTTGCCAGGTGATGAGGTCAGGCTCGACGGCTACGTCTTCCGGGTCGAGAGCCTGGATGGCAAGCGCATCGAAAGGGTGCGACTAACCAAATCCCGGCTGGAAGCCGGACCCAGGGGCGATTGACGCGATACGAGGGTCGAGGGTCGAGAGTCGAGCGACTAGCCCCAACGGGTATGAATATTGATAAGCGGATGCAACTGTGAGGGAATTTCGTCCCTCGACTCTCGACCCTCTCCGGTTGACCCCTCTCCGCTGCTTGTTCTATCGCAATCCTGAATATGCTATACTGGGGACGTCCGACCCTATGCGGGCTTCAGGAAGGTGTGGAGGATAGGATGTACTATCGCGACCTGAGAGAGTACGTGGAGGTGCTCGAAGCTAACGGCAAGCTTGTGAGGGTGAAAAAGGAGATCAGCAAGGATTCGGAGCTGATGCCACTGGTCAGGTGGCAGTTCCGTGGCCTTCCGGAGGAGCAGCGGAAGGCATTTCTCTTCGAAAACGTGGTCGACGCAAAGGGGAAGAGATACGATATGCCTGTGCTCGTCGCCTGCCATGCCGCCTCGGCAGATGTTTACGCCCTGGGGATGCAGTGTACGACAAAAGACATTATGGAGAAGTGGACGCAGGCCCAGCTTCATCCAAACGAACCCAAAATGGTCGACACCGGCCCCGTGCACCAGGAGGTACATATCGGAGAGGCGCTCCTGGAGCACGGAGGCCTGGGAGAGCTGCCCGTTCCTATCTCCACGCCGGGTTTCGACAACGCCCCGTATCTTACCAGCGCCTGCTGGGTGAGTAAGGACCCGGAGACGGGCGTCAGGAACATCGGCGTCTACAGGGCGATGATCAAGAGCCCGAACAGGACGGGCATCTGCTGCCTGGGCGTCCAACACATTCGCACGCACTGGGAAAAGTGCCGCCGGCTGGGTATTCCGCTGCAAGCGGCCATCGTCCTCGGCGCCAGCCCCAACCTGGGCTACGCCGCCGTGACCAAGATTCCGTACGGCACCGACGAATACGGGATCGCGGGGGGCATCGCCGGTGCGCCGATGGAGCTCGTGAAGTGCAAGACCGTCGACATCGAGGTTCCCGCGACGGCGGAGATAGCTATCGAGGGTCGGCTGCCGACCGACTATCGCGAGCGCGAGGCGCCCTTTGGCGAGGCCACGGGCTTTATGGGCGCCGAGGAGACGATGCCCATCTTCGAGGTGACCTGCATCACCCACCGCAAGAACCCGATCTACCACGCCATCTTGAGCCAGTTTCCGCCCAGCGAGAGCAGCAAGATCAGACAGATCGGCCACGAGGCCACCTACTACAAGTTCCTGAAGCACGATTGCAACATTCCGGGCATCCTGGATGTGGCCTATCCCGAGAGCGCCGGCGCCGTGGCGCTGTGCGTGATCAAGCTCAAGAAGATGCACCCTGCGCACGTCTGGCAGGCGCTCAACGGAGCCGTCGCGTTCGTGGGCTCGTATCCCAAGATCGTGGTCGCCGTGGACGAGGACATCGACCCGCGAGATGCCGACGCCGTGAACTGGGCGATGAGCTTCAGGGTGCAGCCGCACAGGGACATTCGCATCGTGCCGGGTAGGTGTTTCAATCTCGACCATTCGTCGGCGCCGCCGAGCACTCCCACCGAGGAGAGGCTGTATCCACAGCCCACTGGGTCGTCCTCCATATTGATAGATGCCACCACAAAGTGGCCATATCCGCCCGTATCGCTGCCTCGGCAGGACTTTATGGAGCGGGCGAAGGAGATCTGGGAGGAGCTGGACCTGCCGATGCTGACGCCCAAATCGCCCTGGTATGGCTATTCTCTGGGCCACTGGACGGAAGAGAACGAGCTGGAAGCGGAGCTTGCCCTCCGTGGCGAGCACTACCAGACAGGGGAGAAGCTGGCGAAGAACAGGGTGAAGAGCTAGCCGGCGATGCCCCACCCCCGGGGGCGGACTGCGCCGTCCGCCCCTACAACGTGTGGGCCCGGACCTTTGTATGGTCAAGTAGGAGGATCAAGTGGCTCCCATATTCTATGTCGAGTGCCCGCACTGCGGGCACGTCTACAACGTTCACAAGATGGTCTGGGATCAGGGCGAGGAGTTCCTAATGTACTGTCCAATGTGCATGGCGCGGTTCCCGCGCAGCGAGGGGAGGATAGTGTCGACCAACTTCAGGACCCAGTAGGGGCGTCCTTCCGCGGAAGGACGCCCATAGCTTGAAGGGAGGAGATTCAAGGTGATGCTCGTCAACCGCAAGGCTCTATGGTCTGTTCTCGCGATGGTTCTCGGGTTCGTCTTGGTCGCTCGCTGCACGCCGGCGGCGCAGCCGACGCCTACCGCGGCCCCCAAGCCCACGACAGCTCCGGCGCCCGCGAAGCCGGCCGCCGCCGCAACACCGGCGCCGGTGGCAAGGACCGTGCGCTCTACAATAAGATGAGCGTGCTCCAGTACAACGCCAACGGCGAGCTTCAGGTGGACGACATTCGGTACCAGCAGGATTGGTACGCCGACCACGGCTAGGAGAAGAAGGCTAACATAGCCACCGTGGTGGATCGCCGCTTCCTGGATCAGGCCTTGAAGCAACTGGGGGAGTACAAGTAGCCGAGTGAAAGACCTGCAATCTTTTGCCGCGCAGTTGGCGCGCGAGCTGCCGGAAGAGATCGTGCGCGTATCCAGGGGGCCGCTCAGTCCGGCCGAGGGCGAGTGCGTCGCCATTCTACACCATTTGTTCGGGCAGGGCCGGCGGCCGCTGGCGGTCTTCGAGCACGTGACTACGCTGGCGGGAGATCGCTGGCCAGGAAGCGTGGCATTTCAGGTAGACGGCACCTGGAGCAAGTTCGGCGCGGGCTATGGCCTGCCCCGCGAGCGTCTGACGCCGCTGCACGTGGAGGTCGAGACGGCCAAGCGGGCGGGACGGCCCTTCGCCCCCGTTGTGGTGAACCCGGGCGAGGCGCCGGTGAAGCAGCGGGTGCTCCGAGCGCCCGAGATCAGCTTCTTCGACCTGCCCGGGTACCGCGGCAACGAGAAAGATGCCCGTCCCGGCTGGCTCACGGGCGTGATCGTGGGGAAAGACCCCGACGACGGCCGCTATAACACCTCCTGGCATCGCGCGATGATCGTCTCCCCAAGCCGCGCTAGTTGCAAGATGGAGCCGCGCGACATGTGGCGGATCGTTATGAAGTACAGGGAGCGCGGCGAGGACCGGGTGCCGTTTGCCCAGGTCTTTGGCCATCACCCGCAGTTCGGCCTCGCCGCCGCCTTGCGTCCGGGACAGGATATGGACGAATACGCCTTCGCGGGCGGCCTCCTGGGCGAGCCACTGCGCATCACGCCATCCGAGACGTGGGGCGAGGACTTGATGATTCCGGCCGACGCCGAGGTGGTGATGGAGGGCTACATCTCCACGCGGGAGCGCGAGCTGTGCGGTCCCTGGGTGGATATGCAGCGCTACTACGCCCCGCAAACCCTGGAGCCGGCTATCACGCTCACGGCGGTGAACATGCGGGAGTCGCCGATGTTCCAGGCGATCTGGGTCGGCCAGGGCATCTACACTGAGGTGGCCACGGGGTCTTACCTGCGCCATCTGCTGGCGAGTCGCTTCCCCACGGTGGGGGCCATCAACTTCGCGGCGCCGGGCGTGATAGTCGTGCAGTTCCACCCTACGCGCAAGGGCGATGTGGGGCGGCTGGTGGGCCTCGCCCATAGCTACGCCGACCTGGTGAAGCACGTCATCGTCGTGGACGACGACGTGGACCCGTTCGACCTCAGCAGCGTAATGTGGGCGATGGGCACCCGCGTCGACGCCAACCGGCAGACCTACGTCGTGCCTAACCTGTCGCCGCTGGGCCGGCAGGACCCATCGGCCAGTGGCGCGGCGGGCACGGCAAGCGGGGTGGACGCCGCCGTGGGCGGCCTGGTGATCGACAGCACAAGGGCCGTGGGCGAGGCGTACGACGAAATCGGCCACCCGGCGCCTGACGTGCTGGACCGCGTGCGCCTGGAGGAGTATCTGCCTTGAAGCCAAACGTTTAGCTGGAAATGTTGTAGTGCGTGTATACTGGCAGGCTGGATTTACCATTGGTACGGAGGTTCGTCAGTTTGAGTCTAGGAGGATGGTCGCTCTATGTCTGAGACCAGGATAACCTTACCGACGTGGGATGGGCGGGCGAAGTTCCAGTACGAGGGATCGGTTCACCAGGGTACAACTGTCTATGTTGGGCGCAATTTCAAACATAAGTTCACCATCAAGGGAAACGACTACGCTAGTATGCTAGCGCAATTCTCGGGACAAGAGGTGAGTATCGGCACTAGCTTCTCAAATCCTCCGAAGGGCAGCCTCGGGGAATGGCTCAAAGGGAAGCACAGCCGGTGCGGCACTTCTTACGTCGGCCCGATTTTGATTAGTGAGGGTTTCGCGGAGCGGGGCGCGGATCGTGATCGAATCAGAGTGAGGCGCTTGTCGACTTAGTGGCGATACTGGACATGTTGGAGGGGCGAGAGTCGCTTGTGGAGGGGTAGAGACCGATGCATGCGAGAGGACGACCCTCACCCTAACCCGCTCCCAGCGGGAGAGGGGACAGGACGGGCGCAACCACGCAGGGTTGCCCCTATGGGTCGTCTCCTCGCGCCCTCGTTGTCAGAACCATACGGCCGGTCACGCGGCTGACCTGGCGGCGGACGGTATGTAGGGGCAACCCTGTGTGGTTGCCCCCGGACCCGTTTCGCAACACACGGTCTTAACGAGGAACGTAGGGGCAACCCTGCGTGGTTGCCCCGGACCTGTTTCGCAACAGATATTCTTTGCTAACAGTAAGGAGCCACTATTATGCCGGGAAAACATCTCCTTCTTCGCGTGTTAGCCTTTGCGCTGCTTTTCCTGGTCGCCTGCGCGCCGGCCGCGCCGGCGCCAGCCAAGACCGAGCCGGCGAAGGTGCAACCGACCAAAGCCGCGCCGGCGAAAGCCGAATCGGCAAAGCCCGAGCCGACCAAGGCTGTGCCACCCAAGGCCGAGGTGGCCAAGTCGGTGGCAACGCCGACCAAGGCTCCGCCTGCCCCGGCCGTGAAGGTGCGCGTGGGCGCCGTCGGCTCGCTTTCCGACGCGGGCGTCTACGTCGCGCTGGAAAAGGCTTACTTCAAGGAGCAGGGCATCGATTTCGAGATGGTTAGTTTCGATAGCGCGAGTCAAATGATCGCGCCGATGTCCAGCAGCCAACTGGAGGTGGGCGGCGGCGCCTTCAGCACCGGGCTCTTCAACGCAATCTTAAGGAATATCCCGATGAAAGCCGTCGCCGATAAGGGAACCAACTCCGCGGGGCACGGCTTTGCCGCGCTGGTGGTGCGCAAAGACCTCTACGACAGCGGCCAGGTGCGCGGCTACAAAGACCTCAAAGGCCGGAAGCTAGCCGTGAGCAACCTGGGCGGGGGGTCGGAGATACAGATGGAGAAAGCGCTCGGCAAGGGCGGGCTCAAGGTCAGCGATGTTGACCTCATCGCCCTCAGCCACCCGGCTCAGCTTGCCGCCTACGGCAACAAGGCGCTCGAGGCGTCGATTCTGCTGGAGCCGCTGGTGACCGAGGGGGTTGAAAAGGGGCTGGTGGTCAAGATTGCCGGCGCCGACGAGTTTGACCCCTCCGTGGGCGCGTCGATCCTCTACGCGCCGCACTTCATGGACAAGATGTCCGACGCGGCGAATCGCTGGATGGTGGCCTACCTGAAGGGAGTGCGCGACTACAACGACGCCTTCGGGCCCAAGAAGAAAGACCGTGCTGCCATCATCACGCTACTCACCAAGCAGACGTCAGTCAAAGATGCGGCACTGTACGAGAAAATGGTTATGCCGGGCCTGGACTCCAACGGCGAGATCAAGCTCTCCGACCTCGAGAGCCAGTTGAAATGGTATCGCGGCCGCGACCTGCTCAAAGAGGATCTGGACCCGAAGAGGGTTCTGGATGCACAGTACGCAGATAACGCGGTGAAGCAACTAGGTAAATACGTGCCATAGATAGACGGGGGGAGTCCCCGCCTTGATGAATCAAGGCTCCACAGGAAGCAGTTAGGTGAGGCTTGGTCATAATTGCCTGGGACGAATCTGGGGGTGCGGGCGTCTCGCCCGCGAGGGGGCGGGCCCCGCAAAGCGGGGCGCTCCCGGCTCAACGTTCCCAGTCCGCTTTTGCGCGCCTTGTTTGATTAATGACCATGCCTCAATTAAGTAAGTACGTGCCGTAGTGGAGGGGTAAACCTGGTGCTAGAATCACACGTTGCGGGAACGAAGGTAGATCCGGTGCTGGTGTCGGTGCTGCAGCGCCGTCTCAAGTCCATCGCGGGGGAGATATCGCAGGCGCTGCTGCGGGCTTCACGCTCGCCGCTTCAGAATCAGGCCCGCGATATGGGCTCCGGGCTGATGGACGCGCGAGGGGGAATGCTGGAGCAGGACGAGTTCCGCGCTCTCTTCTGTTTTGCCATTCCGCGGGGCTGCCAGCACGTCGTCCGCTTCTACGGAGACGACGTGGCGCCCGGCGACGTAATATTGCACAACGACGTGTTTGCCGGAGGCCAGCAGCTCTCGGACACCGGCATCTACATCCCGATCTTCGACGGCGAACAACTGGTCGCCTGGGCGGCGACGAAGGGGCACCAACTGGATCTGGGAGGCCCGGTGCCCTCTTCCTGCAATCCCCTGGCTACCGAGTACTACCAGGAGGGGCTGCGCATTCCGCCGGTCAAGATCTACGAGAAGAACGTTTTCAAGCGCGACGTCTGGAACCTGATCTTCTCTAATATGCGATTGCGGGAGATCATCGAGCCGGATATGCGGGCGCAGATCGGCGCCTGCATGCTGGGCCAGCGTAGGGTCCAGGCGCTGGTGGCCCGCTACGGGCACGCGGCCTTCTTCGAGCTGGTGGAGGCGATTTATGACTCTGCCGAGCGGATGATGCGCAAGGAGATCCAGGCTATTCCCGACGGCACGTACACGGGCGAGACCCACATCACGTTCGATGGCATCCACGAGGATCGCACCTACACCATTCGCGTTACAGTCACTGTGGACGGCGACGAGATGTTGCTGGATTACACCGGCACCAGCCCGCAGGCCGAGGCCTATACCAACGCGCCCCTCTCCTCCAGCATCTCCGCCGCTCTGAACGTGGTCTTCATGCTGGTCAGCCCGCAGGTGCCCCACAACGAGGGCTCGCTGCGTCCGGTGCACTTCAATATCCCTGAGGGCTGCATGCTGAACCCGCGTCCGCCCGCGGCCACCTTCTACGGCAACTTCACCTCGGCGCCGCACGCCGACGCCATTTTCCGGGCCTTTGCGCCCGCGCTGCCGCAGCGGGTGACGGCCGGCTGGGCTAAGTGCCACGCCTGGCGAATCACGGGTTGGGACCCTCGCCGCGGCCGACGGTACGGCGACATTCTGTTTGTGGCTTTCAAGGGCGGCGCCGGGGCCAGCGATGGTCTCGACGGCTTCTCCAACGCCGCGCCGATCTACTCTGTCTCCACCCTGACGCAAGATTACGAGCTGTTCGAGCTGCAGGACCCGCATTTCCTGATTCATCACGAGTACGAGGTCGACACGGGCGGGCCCGGTCGCTGGCGGGGTGGCCTGGGCAACACGACCTCCTGGCGCTTTGACGGCCGGGACGGTGTCGCGATCGTGCAGGGTGAGGACGAGGGGGGCTACGGGGTCTTCGGCGGCCGCGACGGCGTGCCCAATCGCTCGCGTCTCATCTATCCCGACGGGACCACCCATGCGACCCGCTGCAAAGAGATCATCAAGGATCCCCTGCCCCCTGGCACGATTGTCGAGCAGCACAGCGGCGGCGGCGGCGGCTTTGGCGATCCGCTGGAGCGAGCGCCCGAGGCGGTGTTGGAGGACGTCCTGGACGAGTTTGTGTCCGTCGAGGCCGCCCACCGTGACTACGGCGTGGTGATCGACCCGGCGGCCCTGGAGATCGATTACGCGGCGACCGAGGCGCTGCGTGAGTCGCGACGCGTGGGAGGTGCTGGCAATGGCCTATAGAATTGGCATCGACGTCGGCGGTACTTTCACCGACTTTCTGATGGTCGACGAGGAAAAGACGTTCGAGATCCACAAGACCTTGACCACTCCGGCCGATCGCTCGGAGGGCGTGATGCGGGGCCTCCGCGACCTGGCCGAGCAGTGCGGCGCCTCGCTCGCCGATTTTCTGGCGGGCGTGGAGATGATCGTCCACGCCACGACGGCGACGACGAACGCGATCCTCACGAACACGGGCGTTAAGACCGGCCTGCTGACCACGTATGGCTTTCGCGATGCCCTGGAGATGCGGCGGGGCATCAAGGAGGAGATCTACGACAACAAGTATCCCCATCCTAAGCCGCTGGTGCCGCGAAGGCTGCGCTTGCCGGTAAGGGAGAGGGTGAGCGACCGGGGCGAGGTGCTGGCGCCGGTGCCGGAAGAGGACATTCAGGCCGCGGCGGCGAGGTTTCGCGCGCACGGCGTACAGGCGGTAGCCGTCTGCTTGCTGAATTCGTACGCCAACACTCAAAACGAGGTGGTGGCGGCAGCGCTGCTGGCGCGTGAGATGCCGGACGCGTACGTGACCGTATCTACCGAGCTGCTGCCCGAGATCCGTTTCTACGAGCGGGTGAGCACGACGGTGATGAATGCCTATTTGGGGCCCATCCTGGCCGGGTACCTGGGGCTGCTCAAACAGAAGCTGCTGGACGCGGGTTTTCGGGGAACGCTCCTGATCATGAAGGCGAACGGCGGCGTGATGTCGGCGGAGCAGGCAATGAAGACGGCGACGGGCACGGCGCTATCCGGTCCTGCTGCCGGGGCGGTGGCCGGTGCTGCCTATGCCGAGCTCCAGGGATACAAGGATTGCATTACGGTGGATATGGGGGGCACGAGCCTGGACGTGGCGCTGATCAAGGATGGCGCGCCGGTGGTCGTCAGCGATGCCAGCATCAACCGCTATCGCGTTGCCCTGCCCATGGTGGACGTACACAGCGTGGGTGCCGGCGGTGGGAGCATCGCCTGGATCGACGAGGGCGGCCTGCTGCGCGTGGGGCCGCAGAGTGCGGGCGCCGATCCCGGCCCGGCCTGCTACAGCTTCGGCGGTCAGGATGCCACGGTGACCGATGCCGATCTGGAGCTGGGGTACCTGAACCCCGACTACTTCCTCGGCGGACGGATGCGCCTGCGCCAGGAGCTCGCGCGAGAGGCGATCCGGCGTAGGGTTGCCGAGCCGCTGGGGCTCGATCTGCTCCAGGCCGCCGCCGGCATTTACCAGGTGGTCAACGTCAACATGGCGGCGGCGGTGAAAGAGGTCACCATCAAGCGCGGCTACGACCCGCGCGACTTCCCGCTCGTCGTGGCGGGGGGCGCCGGACCGGTGCATGCGGCGATGATCGCCGCCGAGCTGGAGGTCCCCATCATCATAATTCCCAGGCACTCCTCGATCTTCACCGCCGGTGGCGTGCTGCTTTCAGACCTCAAGCACGACTACACGCGGACCTTCTTCGGCATCCTGGACGAGATGGACCTGGCGCAACTGGCAAGGGTGTGTGGTGAGATGGAGGAAGAGGGTCGCGCCGCGCTCGCCTCCGAGGGTGTCTCCGCCGAGCGGATGGAGATGGCCTACGCGCTGAGCGTCCGCTACGTCGGGCAGTATCACGAGGTAGAGGTGCCTACTAGCCGGGAGGCCGTTCGGGCGGGAGACCTGAAGGCGCTGGAAGGCGAGTTCCACCGCGCCCACGACCGAATCTTCGGCTACTGTCTCGAGGGCCAGCCGGTGGAGCTAGTGAACGTGCGCCTGACCTGCGTGGGCCGCATGCCCCGCTTGCGCTTTCCCGAGGCGCCGGCGCGGCCCGAGGGCCATCTTCCCGTCAAGGGCCGCCGGCCCATCTTCCTGCCCGCGGAGCATCGTATGGCTGAGGTCGACGTTTGGGACGGCGACCAGATGGGCTGCGGCGACGAGGTGCACGGCCCGGCGGTCATCGAGCAGGTGACCACGACGATCCTGGTGCCAACGGGCTATCGGGTCAGGTGCGATTGTTATGGCAACTATGTGATGGTCGACGGTGCGCGAATAGGGGGTTGGTGAGGTAGGCCGGAGGCCCTGTAGAGACGACCCGGCGGGTCGTCTCTACATAATCTGCCCGACGTAGGGCTTGGCTAGGGGGCCGTGCCCTTCCGCTCGCGCGCTCCCACCCTTACCCTGACCAACTCGCCTCTGCGCTTCGAGCCCTCCAGACAGCCCCACCCGTACCTGGTTTCCTCGCGAAACTCCTTTGGCGTGAGGCAGTGCAGGTCCAGCCCCCTGCCCCAGCCTCCGGCTTCGGTCCGTGGGAACCACCCTCCAGCAGCTCTTGCCGTCATTCTCACGAGCGGCTTCCAGATCGACAACAGCCTGGTCGAAGAACCGCCGAGCCATCACCGCCCGTCTGGATGGTACCGGTCCACTTTCACTGCGTTTTCCCACGTCGCCGTTGCCTTCCCTCTTGTCGTGAACATAGCGGAAATGGTGAACATGTGCAATATGGGTGCCGTTCTTCTTGACGACGTATTGCATTGTGGTACAATCAGTCTATGGTGATCATTCGCCGCCTGATCTGGGATCCGTGGAACGTGGCTCATATTGCCGATCACCAAGTTATTCCGGAGGAAGTGGAGGAGGTTTGCCACGGCCGGCCGATGACGAGCACGACCCTTGAAGATCGTCTGCGCGTGGTCGGGCCAACGCTCGCAGGCCGGATGCTCACAGTGATCCTTGCCGCAAAAGAAGAAGGGGTCTACTACCTTGTTACGGCACGGCCTGCTAGCCGCAAGGAGCGCCGTCTTTACCAGCAGCGAGAAGGGGGCTGAAGCCAAATGACTGAACTTGAGAAAAGCCGTATCCCGAAGTTTAGCAGCATCGAAGAGGAAGCTGAGTTTTGGGATACCCACGATACCGCCGACTACGAAGAAGAATTTAGGCCTGTGAAGGTCCGTTTTGCCAGGAAGCTGTCCGAAGGGGTGACCATTCGATTAGACGTCGAGACGTTAGATGAGTTGCGCACGCGCGCGCACGCAAAAGGCATAGGACCTACCACCCTGGCGCGAATGTGGATTCTTGAGCACCTCCAAGAACTCGAGGAGAAGGAAAAGGCGGCGAGGTAGACGCAGCGCCTAGCCGTGTCTCTGGCGCGCTTAGCGTCAAGCAGGATGCTATTGCTTGAAGGATTAGCTGCAAAGCGAGAACCCCGCGAGCGTATGCCAGTCGTTAGGATTGGAGCGAGGGTGCTCAGCCCGTCGGCGACTGGATGGCCAAACAAGAACGGCAAGCGAGTCGATTGGCGTTAGTATACACCGGGTCAGGAAGCGGGTCAAGGTTTGTTCGAGTCGCTCTTGGATTGGCCCAGTCTGGCTCGGCAACGATTTCATTATGGCGGTGACGCTGGATCAACCATCTTCTTGATGCGCTTCTCTGCCCTTCTGCGCAGCGCCGTGACGCTCTGCGTGCTGAGGTTCAGCTCCGCGGCGACCTCCTGCACGCTGCGGTCCTGCCAGTAGAGCCTGAAGATGATGCTCCTTTGCTTGGGAGACACGCTGCGCAGCGCGGCACGGAGGCGTGGATTGTTTATGTCAAGATCGAAGGCGGGCTTCATTTCTTCGACGAGCGTGTCCAACACTTCCTTGCCAAGCGGTGCCTGCCGGCCACTTTTGCGGCGCTCCCTGCGCAGGTAGTTTGTGAGTCGCCATTTCAGTTTCTGCCTCAAGTAGCTGCCGAAATCGGTGGGCGAGGGCGAATCGAACTCCTTGACCAACTCGACGAACGCCTTGGCCGCCTCCTGGCGCAGGTCGTCGGCGTCCAGGATGCCGTTGGAATGGCCACCCATTTGCCGGACGATGCTCGCCAGTAGTGGCCGGTATCGCACCAGCAGCAGTCCCAGCGCGCCGTCGTCGCCGCCGCGGGCTTCGGCGAGTAGCTGCGTTGTAGTGCCGTCACCTTTGGGTTGATCCATTTCTTCCTCGACTGAATCATCAATCCCCTCTCCCTCTCGCAAGTGGGAGACGGGAATAGCAGGTCCGTCGTTGGTCAGCCGGCGTGCCAATCTGTCTGCCCATAGACGCGGAAGCTGGCGATCACTTTGCCGACGATCTGGACGTCTTGCACGAAAAGTGGCGCCAGGGCGGCATTGGCCGGTTGGAGGCGAATTTGCGTGCCCTCGTGAAAGAAGTACTTGACCGTCGCCTCGTCGTGCAGAAGCGTAACGACGATCTCGCCGTTTTGCGCCGTCTGCTGCGGGCGGACGACGATGTAATCGCCGTCGAGGATGCCGGCCTCGATCATGCTGTCCCCTTTGACCTTGAGGGCGAAAGCGTCGGGATACCGGGCGGCGATGCTATCAAGGTCGAGGTAGCCCTCGACGTTTTCCGTGGCCAGTAGCGGAGCTCCGGCGGCGACGCGGCCAATGAGGGGAATGCCTTTCCCTGCGTTGCCGGGGAGCCGGATGGCGCGATGCGCGCCGTCGAGCTTGAGATAACCCTTTTCGCTCAGCTTGTGCAGGTGGGCGTGGGCGGTCTGGCTCGAGGAAAGCCCCAGGCCCTCGCCGACCTCCCGAACCGTGGGAGGATAATGCCTCTCGGCGACGAAGCCTCTGATAAAGTCCAGGGTCTCGCGTTGCCGCCTGGTCAGTTTGTCTTTCATGGTCACCTCCCGCGCAGTTGTTGTCCGGTATACGCCCGGGTGCAGGGGCACTTACATAGCAGGTCTCACAGCATGCATGGAGGCCGGGGCAACCACGTCCGCCTAAGGCGGACCCCTACGGGCCACAAATAGCAAACAAATGTTTGTATATCTGGTTGCATTATACACCCGGGCCGGGGGGCTGTCAAGAGGCTTATTGGCCTCCTTGACTTTCGGGCAAGGAAGTGTGATACTTGCGGCCAACTTGATACGGATTGAACTTCGTGTTTGGAGAAAGAGATGATTCTACAGGATACGCTGGGAGACGCGCTGCTGTTAAGCGTGTTCGATTTTGTTATGGGGTTTGTGGTGCTGTACCTCATCGGCTTGGTGATAAAGTCGTTGAAGTACGTGCATGTTATCGACCGCGGCAAGGGCGAGCCAGCGGTCAAGGTCAAGACCACGAGGGAGGCTTGACGTGCCAGAGCCAGCGCCAGACATCGTCGCCACCCTTCTGCAAATTACCTGGAAATGGATAGGGTCCACCGGCATCGTGGCCTTCTCTTTCGGCAACCTGTTTATGATCGCCGTGGGCTTTTTCCTGATCTATCTTGGCATCAAAGGAAGATACGAGCCGTTCCTGCTCGTGCCGATCGGGGTTGGCGCGATGCTGGCCAACATCCCCAACACCGGCTTGATGGATGAAGGCGGCCTGCTGAGGCTCTTCTATACGGGCGTGCAACTGACGGTGCTCCCGCCCTTGATCTTTCTGGGTGTAGGGGCGATGACCGACTTCGGGCCGCTCATCGCCAATCCGGGGGTCGTCCTCTTCGGTGCGGCGGCCCACATCGGCATCTTTGTCGCGCTGATGGGAGCCAAGCTGCTGGGCTTCAACATCTACGAGGCGGGCGCCATCGGCATCATCGGCGGCGCCGATGGGCCGATGGCCATCTACGTCGCCTCGAAGCTCGCGCCGCACCTTCTGGGACAGGTGGCGGTGGCGGCGTATTCCTATATGGCGCTGCTGCCCCTCATCCAGCCGCCAATTATGCGGCTGCTCACTACTGAGGCTGAGCGCAAGGTTTCGATGAAGCAGTTGCGCCCCGTTTCACAGCGGGAGCGCATACTGTTTCCCATCATCATGCTTGTCTTTGTCAACGCGTTGCTTCCACCGATCGCGCCGCTGGTCTCGATGTTTATGCTCGGTAACCTGCTGCGCGTCAGCGGCGTGGTCGAGCGGCTATCGCAAACGGCGTCCGGCGCCCTGCTGGACATCGTGACTATCTTCCTCGTCACGGGCATCGGGGCCACGATGAGCGCCGACAACTTCTTCAACCTGCGCACGGCGCAGATAGTCGTGCTGGGTCTGATCGCCTTCGCCACGGGCACGGCGGGCGGTGTGCTAGCAGGCAAGGTGGCCTGCAAGCTTTCAGGGGGTAAGATAAACCCATTGATCGGTTCGGCGGGAATCGCGGCGGTGCCGATGGCGGCGCGGGTTTCCCACCTGGTGGCTTTCAAGGCCAATCCCCGCAACCTCCTGGTGATGCACGCCATGGGGCCGAACATCGCGGGCGTCTTCGGCACGGCTGCGGCGGGATCGATCATGCTGACGCTGCTGGGATATTGAGGGTGCGCTAGGAAGCCCGTTTCAGACCGCGCCGCATATCCCCTTCGGTGATGCGGCCCGAGAGCCGGATATCGTCGTCGATGACGACGACGGGGATGATTTCTTTGTATTCCTCGTAAAGGGCGGGATCGGCGGTGATGTCGCGCCGGTCGATCCGCAGCCTGTATTCGTGCTGCAGCTCCGCCAGTGTTCCCTCGACCCCTCTGCAAAGGGTGCAGCCTTCTTTGGTGTAAAAAGTGATGTGATACGTACGTGCTGCCCTGATCGGAACGACGGCCAGCAGCAGGGCGGCAAGTACCGCGAAGGCGGCGCCGTAGACGAACGTGGCGGATGGATTTATCACCTGCCACAGGGTGCCGCCCACAATGCTTGCTGGCAGAGCCGTTATGCCCACCAGGGCGTTGAATGTCCCCATCGCCGAGCCCCGCACGTTTTGCGGCACGAGGTCCGCCACGTAGGCACGCTGCACGCCCTCTGTCAGCGCGTAGTAGAAGCCATAGGCGGCGAATAGCCCCCACACGGCCCACGCGGCGGACGCAAACGCAAAACCCAGATAGACGGCGGCGAAGACCAGATAGCCGCCGACGATGACGGCACGCCGGCCGATTTTGTCCGAGAGACTGCCAAAGGGCATTGCCAGCAGCGTGTACGTTATGTTGAAGGTCAGGTAAGCTATGGGGACCAGCGCGGTGGCCAGACCGAGGTCCTGGGCGCGCAGGATCAGGAAGGCATCCGACGAGTTGCCCAGCGTGAAGACGGTGGCGATGAGACTGAAAACCAGAAACGGCCGGCCCAGCGAGCCGAATCCTAGCTTCGGCAACTCCTTCGCCCGCGGCCGTGGCGCGCGCCGCTCGCGGAGAAAGACGACCAGCACGATCACCGAGAGCACGCCAGGAATCGCCGAGAGCACGAATACCAGGCGGTAATCGTTCTGGAAAGCGGCCAGGATGGCAAAGGCCGCCATAGGACCGATGGCGGCGCCGATAGTGTCGAGCGTGCGGTGGAAGCCAAAGGCTTTGCCACGCACTTCCTGGGTCGTCGAGTCGGCGATCAGGGCGTCGCGGGGTGCACCCCGTATCCCCTTGCCGACGCGATCGGCGAAACGAATGCCCAGAACATGCCACCAGACCGTCGAGAGGGCGAGAAGAGGCTTGATCAGGTTGGAGAAGCCATAGCCCGCGACCATCAGCGGCTTGCGCCGCCCAAATCTGTCCGAAAGCCACCCCGAGAAAACCTTGAGGAGGCTGGCCGTGCTTTCGGCAATGCCCTCGATCAGGCCGATCGTCACTGCGCCGGCCCCCAGGACGTTCGCCAGAAACAGCGGCAAAATCGGGTAGATCATTTCGCTGCTGACGTCGGTTAGCAGGCTCACCAATCCCGTGACAAAGACGTTACGGGTGAGGCCGCCGAAGGGGCCTGAGTGCACGAATGCCTTGTTCTGTGTGGCAGTGTCCTCGGACAAGCCTGTTTGCATTTGCATCACTTCCTCATTCGCTTCCTCATAGTCATCGCCCTCTTCACGATCTCCCTGTCGTTCTCGAAAGTTAGGGTATCAAGGGCTTGCTCGAATCCGAGGAAGGTTGCTTCCGCAAAAGTGGATTCCAGAACGACTTGTCGACCATTGCACTTCATGAGAAACCAGTGCACGGTCTTGAGGCGCAGATCGCCGTTGAGAGGTGTACGGAAAGCGTATCGCGTCCTTCCGGCCCGCCTGATGATGGTGGCGTCCAGGCCGGTCTCCTCTCTGACCTCGCGCAGCGCCGCTTGCTCCGGTGTCTCGCCAGGCTCGATGTGCCCCTTGGGCATGATCCATTCGCCATTGGGCTTGCGCAGGATGAGGACCTTGTCGTCGTATAACAGTACCCCGCCTGCCGAGGTCTCCCGAATCACCTTCATCTTCTCCAGTTCCATTATAACTGCCCGACTGCCGAGTTTCAAGCTGAAGGCGAGCGGTAGTGCGTTGGCATGGCGGTATGGGTGGTGGTTGGAGATCTACGAGTCGCCCGAATTCTGGACGGTGGACTCGCGCTCCCTAACCCAGCGCTTGATCTCGTCGAGAGCAGGTGGCGCGACGTAGAACACCTGAATGCTCGCCGGGAACTGCACCTGATGTCCCTCCCGCATCAACAGTATCCCGGCTTCGGAGTCTTCGAGGGTCTTGTCGATTTGCTCCGCCATGCGCTCGTTTCTTCTCTTCTGGACATCCGCGTAGAGCTCAAAGACCTTGGCGATGGCCGCCTGGCTCTGCAGGCCGGACGCCAGGCACTTGCCCCAATCCGTGTACTCGGCCAGCAGCTCAGGCTCCTCGATGGGCTGAAGCTGAGCGCCTCTTCCCAGCCTGGGCTGGACAATGCGATAGCTCCACGGGTTCAGCGATTCGATCGCTTTGGCTCCCTCTTCGCCGCCGATGGGTACCAGCTCGTGATAGATCTTGTTCACGCTGCCGAGCTTCGCCTCCAGGTTGCTCAGGTGAGCCTCGACCTGGTCCCAGTATCTGGTGACCAGCTCTTGCAAGTCCCCCTCGGGTTCCCTGGGAGCGAAAACCAGGGGTACGAAAAAGAGCTTCCTGCCCGTCCTGTAGCTATCAACCGGTAGCCTCTCTATTCTGCCAAGCTCTTCTGCCATCCTCCACCCTTTCTCCGCGAGTGATAATACCAATTCTACAGCAGTTTGCAGGTCCCTGCCAACTGGCGCGGGACAACTGGCCCAACACCTACCTGCTTTTTGAGGTATAATGTTCTCAAGTACCGACGCTCGTGCAAGCAAGGAGGTACGATTTGGCGAAGAAGATACGCGACCAGCGACCAAAGAAGATAGGGGAGGCTGTGATCGAGCTGCCGGCGAAACCCATCTCGCCCGGGAGCCCGCGGGTTGGCCGGGCGCCCGAGCGGTTTGATCAGGAGATCAACCAGAGCCTGGACGCATACGAAAGCTTGCTGATCTCGGGCGACCGATTGGACGTCGAAAAGAAAGTTCAACGTATTACGGGATCTCTGTGGAAGGCGAAGCGACGAGTGGCACCGATCATAGTCGAGCGCCTGATCTATGGTCGAGCGAAAGTTCCCTTTGTCGCCTTCGAGATGCTCGGCTCCTTCGCGGGAGGCAAGACGAGGGCATTTCTCAAAGAGATCGCGGAGGATGGGCGAGCTGCCGACGTTGTGCGATTCGGCGCCCGCCGGCGAATGGGCTGGGCGGAAAGGGGCGAAGCGAAGACCCGGCGAGCGTTCTTGGGGACGTTGCGAGATGCCGAGTCGACGCTGGTGCTCGCGGTAAGCCAGAGCGGCGCCTTCTGGCCGCCAGACGGCGAGATAATTGCCGAGGCCGTGGGCTACGTGGCAGCCATTCCTGTCGAGGAGGGACTGAGGGTGCTAGCGCGTGCCTCCCGAGAGGTCGCAGGGGTTGTGCTTCCCTGGTTTCTTCGTCCCGTCCTGCACCTGGAGAAACCGGCGCTGCAAAATGCGGCGCTGGCAGAACTGGTAAGGCTGGGGGACAAAGCCTCATCCGGCGCGGTGCACAGGCTGGCGATGACCGCCAAGGGAGCCACGGTGCGCGAGGAGGCGGCGGCCATTGCGCGGCGCTTTCAGTTCCACGTGGTGTCCCACGGCGAAGTCGCGCCCGAAGCTCCCGCCTTTCCACCCGTCCATAGGGTGTGGGCCACGCCGGTGGACGGAGCCGGAACCCAGGCGGTAGTGCTCGCTCGTCGCTGGGATAACGGCCAGCTTTTGGCCGCGGACGTGCTTTGTAAGGATACCTGGGGCATCAGGGACGCTTTTGGCACTTATCATCTTGCAGAAGAAGAGCTTGAGGACCTTCTGAGCGTTTTCACTGAAGGGCTCGACGAGCCCGCCCCCGGTATGGTCGAGATAGATCTACCTAAGGCGCGCGGCATTATTGCCGCGGCCGTCGAGATCAACGCGGCCAGTCGAAGGCCTGTGCTCCCAGGCTTCGAGATATGGGAGCCGCTCTTCCACGATCGCTGGCCGCCCGAGCCGGACGAGCGCGCCGAGATAGCGGAGCTGGATGATGCCAGGCTCGCTAAAAGGATTGACCTGTACCAGAGATCCGGAGAGCTTTTGGAGGACCAGTTCTTTGGCTCCTGGTTCTTTGACGTCGAGGAAATCCTGCCGCTGCTGCCCGGGATTCTGCCACCGAGCAGAGGCAGGATGACCGACCGCCAGTATCGACCGCTGATTGAGGGGCTGGTCGACGACGAAATGCGACGCCTGATAAGGCAGCGCCTGCGCCGCCAAGCCTGGCTGCTTGATCGAACGGGAAAGGTGCGGCTGCGGGACACGAGTTTGGCGGCGGCCGCCCAACTGGCTCCAGATGCCGAGCGGCGCCTGGGCGACCATCCGTTGCTACGCGCGATGATCGATCGCAGCATCGAAAACGCTTTCATGTTTGCCGCGACGGATTTCCTGTGACGGGTTGATTGGGCGCGGCAATCCGGTTGGGCTGGCGAGAGGGCAACGACATCCTTCCGCCGTAAGGATCCCAACATTGTCGGTCTGGGCAAGGAGGCAACGACAGGGTTGCCCCTGCACGGTGGCTCAGACTTGCCAAGCCTCGTCGGGCTTGTGATAGGGTGCCTCACGGTTCTCCTTATCCGACGCCCAGTTGGCTGGGTTGTTGACGATGTACTCGCGAATACGGTTGAACTCGTTGTCCTTCCTGATAACGTGCTCGTAGTAATTGCGTTGCCATAGTCGACCGGGAAACGGTGACCACCCCTCTTGTTTTACTCCCCGAATATAGGCGTTTGTCGTCATCGCCTTGAACCACTCGACGGCGTGTCCCACTACAAAGGCCTGGGGGCGTGAGGACGTACCTGTAGGGGCAACCCTGCGTGGTTGCCCCGCCCGCGTAGGTGCGACCATCTCTGATTGCCCTCCCGCCAGGTCAGACCGCGTAGGGGCAACCCTGCGTGGTTGCCCCGTCCCCGCCCCATCGACCGTCTCGAAATCCTCTCTATCGCCCGCCCATCCTAACAGCAATATGCCGTGGAAATGGTTCGGCATGACGGTGTATTCGTCCACCTCAATCTTGGGATACTTGTTGGGCAGTTCCTGCCACCACCCCACGACCATTTGCCCTGCGTCGTTCACCTCCATTTCGGGGTATGTGCGCAGGCTGGCATCGGGGCAACCACGCAGGGTTGCCCCTACAGGGTCGGACCAGCCGACGATTTCGCCAAACAAGTGGATTCGGTTCTGTGTACAGATGGTGATGAAGTAGGCGCCCGGCTGGCCGTAGTTATGACCCCTCAGACGAAGGGAATGGCGGTGATGCACGTGGGGACTGAACTTCATCGTGACTGCTCCGTTGGGAGATGGCACAGATGGTTGTATGGGCATTTGCTGCAATCCTGCTCGTTCCTCGTCCTCCCGAACTCCTCCCGCCCAATCGACCGTAGCGCCGCATTGGCCTCTTCGCGTAGTTCGTCGAGTTCGGTGTCCGTGAACCCCAGCGCCACATCTGTGGCGTCGTGCAGGAAAAAGAGGTGCGCCTCAATGCGGTCCGCCGGGGCTTGCCAGATCTGGCGTACCGCCAGTGTGTAGAGCCCCAGTTGCCGGCGATGGCCCGGCGTGGCCTCCGGGGTGGCCCGACCAGACTTGAAGTCGATAACCTCCCATCGCCCGTCGGGTAGCTGGTCCAGGCGGTCGATGCGCCCGCGTAGCGTTCCCGCCGGCAGCGCGTGGCTGAAGGGCAACTCGACGTAGGTCGCCGGCCGGCGGGCGTAGATGCTCGCCTGGAAATGCGCCACCATCTCCTCAGTGCTCACGTGCTGCCAGGCAGTGCCTGGCAGTTCTTCAACATGATGCTCGCGGTCGTCGAGCTCATCCTCTACCGCATCGTCTAGCGGTGCTCGCAAGGTCGGGTCGATGGATCGGCTAAGCTCCTCTATGCGCCGGTGTACCTCGACGCCGCGCGTCGCACGCCACGACGGCCGCGTTGGGAGATGGTCGACGTAGACGTAGCGGTAGGCTCTTGGGCACGTGAGGTAGTGCACCAAGCCAGAGCAGGTTATGTCGACCCCAGTCTCTGCGACGGGCGTGCCTCTGTCCGCGACGAGCCGCGCGATGTGCGCCTCCGCCTCCGCCTTCAGCGGGATCCAGCGCTCGTGTCCCTCTTGCTGGGCAGTAGACTCGATCCACCCGCTGGGATCTCCCTCCTCCAGCAGCAGGCCTGCCGGTTCCGGACCGGTGCTCGAGGATTTCGTCATCTCGACCGTATGGTCGGGGTGCAGGTTCGGGTTAGCGTCTGGGCGCTGGGCCTGGCCCAGATCGAGGCTGAGCCCGCAGCCGGCAACCGTTTCCCAGAAGATCGATGGCTCGCTCGGACTCTTTCTGGAGCCGTACCAGTGCGCCCGGCTGAAGTAAAGGTGCCGCTGGGCGCGGGTGATCGCCACGTAGAACAGCCGTCGCTCCTCGTCGAGTTGGATGCGTCTCTCCTCCTGCTTGTGCTGATCCTGAGCCCTTTGCAGGTCGGCTTTGGTCTGCACCGCCGCCAGGTTCAGGTGCGGCACGTACACGCGATCCCCGCGCAGACCCCTCGGCAGGTGCCAGGTGTCCGACTCGGACCTCGCTCGCGAGGGGAACATGCCCTCGCCCAGCCCGGGGATAAAGACCACGGGAAACTCCAGGCCCTTGGACTGGTGAATGGTCATGATCTTGACGCTGTCACTCTCCTCTTCTGCCGGCCGTACCTCGCCCTCCTCCTCGCCCGATTCGACGGCGTAGGCCACGAACTCGATGAAATCCCCCAGACCACCACCTTCCGTGGCCTCCTCGAACTGGCGGGCCATATCTTCGAGTTTGGCCAGATTGAGCAAGGCCATCTTGGCATCGAAGCCCGGCTCGGCGAGCAGCTCCCGGCGGTAGCCCGTGCCCTCGATGACACGGGTCAGGATCTCGGCCAGCGAGAGCCGCTGGCAGTCCCGCGAATACGCTTGAAGCTCCTGGCGGAGTGCCGCCAGCCTGGCGACGGCGGGACCGGATAGCCCTGTTACTTCCTCGTGCCGCAGCACCGCGTCCAGCAAGGCGACCCGCACGCGTCCCTCTTCCTCGCTTCCTCGATCCCCGTTCTGTTGGCGGACCCACTGGCCGAGGTGGAAGAGGTCGCGGCTGGCCAGGCGCAGGCGCCGCGAGCGCAGAATGCGGGCCAGCGCCAGATCGTCGGAGGTCTCCGCGAGGCACGCTGCACTGCCGTGTGTGGAGGCCAGCACCCGCAGGTATGATAGAATGTCGCGTATCTCCCAGCGACCGTAGAAGCCGGTGCCGCCGATCAGCTCGTAAGGGATGCCCGCCGCCTCCAGCGCTCGCCCCAATGGCTCGAAAAGACTGCGCCGCCGGCAAAGAATGGCAAAGGCGCCGAAGCCGTGCTTCTTGCCCGGGAGCTCGTGCGCGGAAGCATGAAGCCCGCCGATCCTCGCCGCGATCCACTCTGCCTCCAGCCTGTCCGACGCGGCCACGTAGTGTCCGACCGTCGCCTGGCCCGTCTCGCCGTCCTCGCGATAGCCCAGCTTCTTGGGGTGGCGCTCGCGCACCTCGCCGATGACCAGGTGCGCCAGGTCCAGAATCGGCGGTGCGGAGCGCCGGTTCTGCGTCATTGGCAGGGTCGTGACCCTCCCCCGCGCGAAAACCTCTTCCTCCGGGAACTTGAGGATGTTGTGCACGATAGCGCCGCGCCACCGGTAGATGGCCTGGTCGTCGTCGCCGATGACCATAATCGCGGGCCGGGACGGATCGATAAGCTCCAGCAAAAGGATTCGCTGCGCGTGGTTGGTATCCTGGTACTCGTCGACGAAGATGTACCGGTAGCGCCGCCGGTAGGCGGCTTTTACGCTGGGGTGAGCCTGAAAAAGCTGCACCGGCAGCAGCAGGAGGTCGCCGAAGTCGACGAAGCCCTTCTCGCGCTTGGCGTCCTCGTACCGCCGGTAGGCGGCGGCGAGGTCTTGCATCTCGGCTGCCTTTTTCACGCGAACCTCGGCTGCGGGAGATGCCAACCCCGCGATGTCGGCCGTTCGAATGTAATCCTCCAGGCTTTGCGGCGTAACCAGGTGGTCCTTGCACTCCGAAAAGAAGTGCAGGAGGCGATTGAAGGTGCCGGCGACCTCGGCGGTCGAGATATCGACGGCGTCGAAGGTGAGGTCGTCGAAGAACGAGGACAGCAACTGCCAGGCCGTGGCGCCCGAAAGCACGGCCGGCGCACGATCGATGCCCAGCCAGAGCAGGTTCTCGCGCACCACCTGATCGCCGAAGGCGTGGAAGGTCTTTGTGGTCACGTCGCGCTCCTTTGCGGACGTACCCGGCTCGCCCAGAAGCTCGTTCAGCCGGTCAGCCATCTCGGCAGCGGCTTTGTCGGTGAAGGTCAACGCCAGCACCTGGTCGGGCCTCGCCCGGCCCTCCTGGATCAGGCGCGCGATGCGGTGCGTGAGCACCGTCGTCTTGCCGGTGCCTGCCCCGGCCACTACCAGCAGCGGCGCCGGGCTGGACAAGGCGCGCTCTTGCTCGGGTGTGGGCGTGAACTGGCTAGACGTCGTCCACCTCCTGATGCGGCAAAAGGATGAAAACTCAGGGATGTTCACCGCAAAGGGCGCCAAGAACGCAAAGCTCTCACATAATTCTCTTTGCGCTCTTTGCGTTCTTTGCGGTTAACGTGTCTTCGTACAAGACACAGAGCCCAACTTCATCACCTCCGTGTCTCCGTGCCTCCGTGGTTTTCGTTCTCCGGGCACAGCCAGCCAAAGGCGCACAGGCGGCAGGGGTCCTTACGCAGGATGGCGTCCAGTTCGACCGGGTCCAGGTCGGCGAACGCCTGGGCGATGGCGAAGCGCGAGGGAAAGCGCTCTGCCATGATACCGTCCGCGTAATAGGCAACTTTCGCCTCCAGCGCTGCGCGGCCCGCTGCGGTGGGGGCGTAGCTGCGCTTGCCGTCGGCCCGGGGGCCGATGCTCTTCAGATACAGGTAGCTCACTTTAGCAGGTCTTCCGAGCTCTTGTAGGTCTCTGTCGCCATAGAAAGCCAGATCGTACATGGCGAGCTGCAGGTCCGCCTCGGCCTCAGCCTTCGCCATTGGCGAGGCGCCGGTCTTGTAGTCGAGGATCTCGACCTCGCCGGAGGGAAGCCGGTCGATGCGATCGATGTAGCCCGTGATCGCGTGGGGACCGCAGGCGAAGCGGAACCCCTTTTCAACATCGACGGCAGGTCCTGACTCGCCGTAGCGCCCGAAGTAAGCGTCGAGCATCTCCTCTATCGACCTCCGGGCCTGTCTGGCAATGGGCCGATAGCGAAAATTGGCGGGAGCAAGATAGCGCTCCAACAGTTCCTCCAGCGCCGCGCGCGTGCGCGGCAGTGGCGACGCCGGGCGATGATACTCCTGGAGCACCTGGTGGACGACACCGCCGATGACCAGAGGTGGGCCCTTGGGGCCGGCCAGCCGCCAGTAGTGGCCGAACTGGTAAGCGAGGGGGCACTCGCGGTAGCTGCCGAGCTGGGTTGCGGACAGGCGAAGCCGTCCCTCGGGAAAGGCTGGCGCCGCCCCCTCGGTCTCGCGGATGTTGCTCCACCAGTCCTCGGGGCGCACGGCTTCGGGCCAAAGTTGGCGCATCTTATGTAGAGCGTAGACCGCCTGCGTTTGCGCCAGACGGTCGGGCGAGGCGAGCATCCGCCGGTAACGTAAGACGGCGCCCCCGATGTCGGTTGGAAGAGAGGCGTCGTCCTCGGGCATGACGTCGACACCCGGGCAGCCGGACGCCATCGTCACGAAGCGCGAACGCAAGCCCGCTGTGCTGCCATCGGCCCTGCGGCGGCTGTAAGACAGATAAAGCCTGGCGCAGGCCCGCGACATGGCGACATAGAAAGCCCTCGCCTCCTCTGCCACTCGCCCGGCGTCACTTGAGGCGAGGAGGTCTTGGGCCAACAGCGTCCCCACGACGTCCGTAGGCGAAGCTTGGAGAGGAAAATCTCCCTCGACCAGGCCAGGCAGAAACACGACCTCCCACTGCTGGCCCTTGGCCTGCTGAACTGTGGCGATGGCCACGCCCGGTGATGATGCCGAATCCGACAGGTGGTCGAAGTAGCCGTCGTCCCAAAGACCGAGCAGCTCTCGGAGGTCCAGCGATCCCCGCCGCTCTTCAAGCTGCAACACTGCGGCGAGCAGCACGGCGATGGCACGCGAGCCGGCGCCGTCGCCGAGAGCATCCGCGTGCAATGCCGGAAAAAGCCGCCAGACCTCCCACAGCAGCCGCGACGCGCCACGATCGGCCTCCGCCCGCAGCGTCGCCAGGCGCGCCCGCAGCGCAGCGATGGCGGCGCGGACGTCCGCGTCCAGCGCCAGGGCGTCCAGGTCGACCTCTTGCGCTAACAGACTCGTCGGGTCCAGCGCGGCGCGCGCTGCCGCGCGGCGCAGTTGCCACAGGCCGAAGGGCGGCAGACCGGACAATGGCGAGCTAAGCAGTTGCGACAGTGACTTAACGTCACCTTCCGTGAGATAGCGCAGCAGACCGAGGGCGGCGCGCACCAGGGTGTCGCCCCGTACGCCGCGTTCAGGCGCGTCGTGGTCAATGCCGCGCAGCGCCAGCTCGCGGATGACCGGCTGAGCCGCCGAGAGGGTGCGCAGGAGAACGGCGATCTGCCTGGGCGCCAGCCGTGCGCGCACCAGGCTTTCGACCTCCGCCGCCAGCCAGCGCGCCTCCTCCGCCGGCGTGGCGAACGAGCGGAGCACGACTCGGCCTGAATGGAAGGAGGGTTGCTGTGTTGACGTTGTGTGCAACGTTCCCGCAACCCCTTCGCGTCCCGGGTGTTCTTCCTGGCACGATGCCTCCACGTATCCCTGTGTGGCGCTCCAATCTATCGTAGGGGCGAACGGCTGTTCGCCCCAGTCTGTGTGCATCGCTTTGCGCACCACCTCGACGAGCGCGCCCAACTTTCCGGCAGAGCGTAAGTTCTCCGAGGAAGCGACCACGCCGGCATCGAGGCGCTCCGGGCACGCCAGGAGGTGTGCGGCGCTGCCGCCACGGTAGCCGTCGATGGCCTGATCGGGATCGCCCGCGATCAGCAGGTCCGTACCTTCGCCGACGAGGTGACAGAGGATCCCGGCCTGGGCGTGGCTGGCCGCTTCGAACTCGTCCACGAGGATGTGTCGGTGCGCCTGCCGCCAGGTCGTGGCGACGGCCGGATTGTCCGACAGTAACCTGCCGACGGCGACGAGCAGCGCGCCGAAGTCGATCTCGCCCGTCTCCCGCTGCCGCCGGCGGTAGCGGGCGTAGAACTCGATCAGCTCGGCGAAGTCTGGTCGGTGCGCTCGCTCGGTCCGGCGGTACAACTCTTCGACGCTCAGCCCGTTCTCCGCCGCACCGATTATGAGATCGTGCGCCGTGTTCCGTAACGCGAGGGTGTCGAGCGACGCCCCGTAGTGCGGCCAGCGCGAAGGATCCTCCGCGGCGAGCATCTGGCGCAGGAGATGGAAATGGCTCGCCGTGTCCAGGATCTCCGGACGGCGCTGGTAGCCCAACTCGCGGTAGTGGCGCCTGAGTATGCCCGCCGCGAGTCCATGGAAAGTGGTTGCGATTGGCAGAAGGCCGCTGCCCAGGCGCCGGCGGACGTGCTCCGCCAGCGCGTTTGCAGCGCGGCGTGATGGTGCGAGCAGCAACACGTGCTCGGGCCGGGCGACGCCGCTGGCGAGGAGCCAGACCGCACGCTCGCCGACCACCAGGCTCTTGCCGGCCCCCGGCCCGCCGATAAAGACCCTTCTGGCGGCCGGCGCCTCCACCACCTGGCGCTGGACCGCCGTCAGGCCGATGTCCCTGCTCCCCATCGCCGGCCCAAATCCTCACGTTAGTTTTCCGTGCCCTTGGCAGAGCGCCACCAAGGATGAAAACGGACGGACGCTCGCCGCAAAGATTCCCCATTTTCCTTCGCGCCCTTTGCGTTCCGCCGGAGGGCGGACGCCTCAGGCGTCTTTGCGGTTCAGCTATTTTCGTGCTAAGAAGATTTAGAAGGCCACCCTCCCTGTCCTGTCCCGGAACCCCCGCCTCACCGATGCCCGTGCCAGGCGCACCGGCTCCGTCGTACTCTGCTGGCCTCTGGCTCGGAAGATGCCGACGTGCACCGGCGTCTCCTGGTAGACGAGGGCGGCGCCGACAACCCCGTCCCCCTGGAACCGCACATCTTCGCCAACGGCGAGGGAAGGGTACACCTCGCACCGGGCACCTCGAGTGCGCTCCAGCAGGTTGACCGCCCGCTGCCGCTCGACAGCAGGCGCCGCTGGTCCCTCGAGAGCGTCGAGGGCGTAGCTTCGCACCAGCTTCGGCCAGAGCATGCGCGCTGTTCGCGGCCGATCGAAGATGTCGCCGCCGGCCACCTGGCCGTTCAAGGCGACGATCAGCCCGATGGCGCCCTCCACGTAAGGGAACGACCGGAGATAGGCGTCGATGTCTTGCTGGCGCGAGCGGTAGATGTCGTGCATGGCCCCCGTGGCCGAGCCGGTTCCGGCTGCCGCGTGGCGCCGCGCCACGCTGTCCCAAACCGCGTGCTGATCGGCTACCGGGCGCCCGGTTTCGCGCAGCATCGCGGCCACCTGGCCCTGCTTCTCGTAGCGCAGACTGTGGTAGGCGCTTTCGCCGGCCGAGAAAGCTGGCGAGACGTCGTGCCAGCGGCCGTGCTCGACGCAGGTCACCGGCAGAGCGACCTCGCTCCCCGCGGCCACCAGGAAGCTGGCATTGACGACCCTGTTTTGCTTGCCGCCGATGATTTCCTCGCCGTCGAGCACGAGCACCATCGCTTTTCCCCGGTTCTGCAACACAAGCTCGGGCACGGTGGCTGCCGGCTTCTCGGTTACAAGTGCCCAGCCCTCGAGAATCGCTTCTTCGAGGGTGCGATAGTCCAGTGGTTCGCGGGAGGACGCCACCCCTCCGTCCGCCTGCCCGAGCACTGGGAAAACCACCATGCCATCGTGGCCGGCGCCCTCCCCAACCGCGAGCTCGGTTAGCCAATCCAAAACGACCTGCGCGGCGTTCGCGATCCTGTCCTGCTCCATAGATACTCCTCCCTCACAAAGTAGAGACTTTGGATCAAGCGATCGTACGAAGAGGTGCTCAGTACGCTTGAGCCACGCGTTCAATGACCCTTACCGTGGATGGCCAACCCTCTCTCGTGCTTGTGCCAGGCGCGCCGTTGATTCCTTTGAGGGCAGCCTTGGTTTAGAGGCAATAGCAGCGTATAGCCGCCCTGCTTCTTGGCAGTCATATGGTACCACTCGGGCGTTGGGCGTGTCAAGTCTCCGCCTCTACGAGCCGCTGGCGTCTGAACGGTCGGAAAGACGTCAGTCGCCTGGTGGAAAGGCTAGTAAGCTGAGGGAGAAGATTGGACCAGCTTTCCTCAACCGGCCTCATCTGCCAGGCCCGGGAAAGCAGATAGACGCCTCGACATAACCAGCCACGCCGCGAAAATCCCTGCCGGCACCAGAATGGCAAGGCCCACCGGCGCGCCGAGGAGGGGGTCGGGCCGCGTGAAGAAAAGCGAGAACGCGCCCGCCTGCGCGTTCAACGCGCCGTGCGCCAGCGCGGGCATGAGCACGCTTTGGGAGCGCAGCCGCAGCCAGGCGAAGATGACGCCGAAGATGACGGTGAGGACGACCATCAGCGGGGGCCCGAGCACCGGATGGCCGGGGTAGTTCCAGCCCATCACGATGATCGGGGCGTGCCAGACACCCCAGATAAGGCCGACGAGCACGGCGGCCCGCGATGCGCCGAGCGGCAGCAGCCTGTTCAGCAGATAGCCGCGCCAACCCAGCTCTTCGCCGAGGCCGAAGACGGCGTTGATCAGCGGCTGAATCGTGAGCGCCGGGAGCAGGATCTGTGGCACCAGCAGCGATGGATCCGGCAATGGCGCGCTGGACCGGGCGGCGAGCTCCTTCAGCACGGTGAAGTCGCCATTGAGACGCTGTATGCCCAGAAGCACGGCAACGCTCTCGCCGGCGGCGAGCAGAATCGGCATCAGGCCCAGGGTCAGCAGGTAGTAGCGCCGCTTGCCGAGGCGCAGGCCGAGGGTCGCCAGCGCCCGGCGCGATAGCGGCCAACTCGCCAGCAGCGCGCCGATGCCGGGGGTGAACATCGAGGCGGTGACAAGGGCGATGGTCGAGGGCTCCGTCGTCTGGAAGCCGAGCATCCAGGCGATGCCCCACAGCAGCCACGCCAGCCCGAAGGCAACGGCCAAGAAAACGACCAGACGCGAGGTCGAAGAAACAGCCCCGTCGCTGCTCACCGCGGAATCTTTCACGTCGCCCACTGTTGAGCCTTCGCCTCTGCCAGCTCTTCCTCAAGCTCCTCGAGGTCTTGTATCATCTTCGGCGGAATCGAGTGCGCCGGCAGCCGCGCTTTGAGGTCCTCAATCTTCTGCTCGATTATGTCGAGGTGATCGACGTTCACGTTATGTCACGCACAGGATTCCGCATCTCCTATGAGGTATCCTACGCCGGCCTGGATGGTTTGTCAAGGCGAAGTCTTGTACCGGCTCCGCCTCGTTGCCCGCGCCATCGGGTCGTGGTACAATAGGTCAAGATGACCAATTAGCCAACTCGTGGAGGGGACGATTCTATGGCCAAGACAGTGAGCGCAGCGCAGGCGAAGGCGCAATTGTCAGCTTTGATGGGGCGCGTTGCCTACGCTGGCGAGCATTATGTTATCGAGCGCCGCGGCAAGCCCATCGCCGCGCTGGTGAGCGTGCACGACCTGGAGGAATTGGAATGGGGACGTGCCACATCAGAGCGTCCTCTGGGTGCGTTAGCCCTTGTGGGGGCCTGGCGTGAGTTGGATGACCAGGAGATGGACAAAATGGTCGCGGCTATCTACGCCGAGCGCGAGAGGGACACCAGGAGGGCTGTGGAGATCGAGGACTGATGTACTTGCTCGACACGGACATCCTCAGCAACCTACTCAGGCGTAGTCCCTCGACCAATCTGATCACCAGGCTGGCCTCTGTCCCGCGCGAGCAGCAATTCACGTCAAGCATTACTCTTGGAGAGCTATTCTTTGGAGCCCATCGATCGATTGGCCGGACTGAGTCCTTACTCAAACGGATTGACGAAGTTGTCCTGCCCAACCTGCCCATTCTGCCGTTTGATGCCAGAGCGGCCAGACACTATGGCGAGGTCGGGGCAGAGCTCGAGCGCCAGGGCATCCAGGTAGGGGATGCCGACCTCCGCATTGCCTCGATTGCGCTCGCCCACGGTCTCACGCTCGTCACCGGGAACGTTCGCCATTTCCAGTGGGTCCCCGGGCTCGCTGTCGAGAACTGGCTGCAGGAAGGGGGACGATGAGGAAGCTTGCGGTACGACGTTGCGACGGTGCTGGAAAAATGGACGGTACGACCTGGCGAAGGGTCCGGGGCAACCACGTCCGCCTTAGGCGGACCCCTACGGTTGGGGTGACGCCTCGGGATTCTCGCGATCGGTGGCCCAGTTGAGCGGGTTGTAGGCGATGTACTCGCGAATGTGATTCAGCTCGTCCTCGTTCCTGATGACGCGCTCGTAGTAGTTGCGTTGCCACAATCTGCCCGAAAACGGCGTCCATCCGTCTTGTTTTACCCCGCGAATGTACGCATTTGTCGTCATCGTTTTGAACCACTCGATGACGTGCCCGAGAATCATGCTCTGCGGGCGAGGGGATCGTTCCTCTGTAGGGGCAACCCTGCGTGGTTGCCCCCCGGAACTTCACCGACGCCCCCGCCATTTCGCACCAAAACCTGCTACACTTGCCCCGACAATACCTGCCCCGTGGAAGCCCCCTCCTCGGGCAGCGCCTTCTTCAACGC
>JACQUC010000115.1 GCA_016210495.1 Chloroflexota bacterium | reverse complement strand
CGCCCCTACGTTAACGACGTCCCCGGCCGCTGGCTCTGAAATCAGCATTCGCCTTAGCTTAATGCCTATGGGACGGTTCGCGAACCGCCCCTACCACGGACACATTTTGTGTCGAGCCACTTAGCACCTAGTCAAGTAGCTTCCGATGCCGGGACCCACTTTCAATTCCTGGTTTTGTACAGCCACGAGGCCCGACTTGATCGTCATCACCGGCCAGCCGATGAGCCGGCGGCCATCGTGCAAAGAGAAGCTGGCGACAGAATGGAGGTTCCTGGCGGCCACGTCGACCTCGGTGTCGAGGTCCACGAGAACCAGATCGGCATCGCTCCCGATCGAGATAGTGCCCTTCCTGGGGTACAGACCAAACAACTGTGCGGGGCGCCGGGTCATCCTGTCGACGAGCCGGCAGAGGTCGATCCCTCGGTTGCGGTACCCCTCGGTGAGCAGCACTGGAAGGTGTGTGCCCAGTAGTGGCTTGGGTCGGGCAGAGTGGTCCGTCGCGAGAACATCTATAGTATCGTCGTCCACGGCACCCCACAACCCGTCCACGTCCTCCTGCCCTTGCAGCGGCGGGGTTATCTTTGCCAGCAGCCCTTTGCCGTTATTCCTGGTCAAAGATAGGTGGGGCGAAAGGCATTCGGCGTAAGCCCGGTCGTATTGGCGTTTGATCTCCCGCATGCGCGACGCCGTTACTTGCCTGGTGAGATGGACGAAGTAAAGCGGAACTCCCGCCCTGCCTGCCAGGAAAGCGATCCTGATGGTCGCCTCCTCCTCGGCGGCGGCCGGGTGCGTGTTAGCCCAGTCGACCAGCGTCTTCTCCGCCTTTGCCTCGAACAGCAGGCGGGTGGCTCCCGCAATCATCGAGTCGTTTTGCGCATGAACGCAGGCGATGGCGGAACGATCGAGGAGGGCGATCCGCTTGAAGGCATCGAAAAGAAGCGCATCGGAGACGGCCACGGGATCGCCGTGCACGGCACAGGTGTAGAACTTAAACGAGGTCACACCCAGCGTGGATGCGTAGAGAGGGATGTCGTCGAGCTGCTCGGGCCTGGTCAATATAACGTGGAAGAACACGTCCGTGTATAGATGCCTGCTAGCCCGCTGGGCCATGTCCAAGAATGTTTCCTCCAGCGGGACAGCGGTAGGGTATACGTGGCAGCCGACGGTGGTTATCCCACCCGCAAGCGCCGACGGGCTTTCGGTGAGACACTCGTCCTCGAGACTGCGATAGTAGCCAAGGTGAACGTGAGGATCGATCACGCCTGGGATCACGTGGCTGCCGGTGGCGTCCACGACACGCTCCGCGGGGGGCAGCATAGACTCACGCGCGATCAAGACGATCTTGCCGTGCCGAATGCCCAGACCTGCCCGCACGAGCCCGATGCCGGGTATGACCAGTGTGCCATTCTCGATCTTGAGATCAAGCATCAGACATAGCTACTCCGATTCCAGGACGAGTCCGGTTATCTGGCACTCCTTGCCACCTACGATAGACACCTCGCCGCCGCACTCAGAGCAGGAAAACAGAGGCAGTGGCTCGGACAGACCACCTGGATCGAAGGAGGAAGGAAAGTCGACCTGCCTCTGGTGGTGGCACCGCGAACACTCGACACGTCCAGGGCTTTCCTTGACAAGCAACTGGGAGCCTTCCAACGAAGTCCCGCGAACAAGCAGATCGTAGGCCAGTTTGACCTGATCGACGTTCAGGAACGTTAGCTGGCCAACTAGCAGATCGACCCTGGCAACCCGCGCCGCTCCGTGCTCATCGGCGACCCTGAAAACAGTCTGCACGATCCTAGAGGTTATCCCGAACTCGTGCAACGCCTGGTCTCCTCGACGAGCTCGTGGATCAGCTCCGGTATGCCCGTGCCGTCGGTGCAACTGATTTGGAATACGAAGGCGCGAGGGTTCACCGACCTGACGTCGCCCACCAGCCTGGCGAGGTCGACGCCCAGGACCGACGCCAGGTCGACCTTGTTGACGACGATGAAGTCCATTTCCGCGAAGACGTGCGGATGTTTCAGGGCTACGTAGGGTCCTTCCGTGGTGCTCACGACCAACGCTCGCCGGTGAGAGCCCAGGGGGAAATCGGCCGGACAGATGAGGTTGCCCACGTTCTCCACGATCAGAAGGTCGAGACGGGGCAGATCCAAGCGGTCCAGCACTGAACGGACGATGGCGGCATCGAGATGGCATTCCTTGCCGGTGTTGACCTGAATGGCCTCCACACCGTGGCGCCGGATCCGCTCCTGATCGATGTTCGTGGCCAGATCGCCGTTGAGCACAGCGATGCGGTATTTCTGCTTCAAGTGGCACACCAGTTGTTCGATCAGAGAGGTCTTACCGGTGCCCACGGAGCCCATTATGTCAATCATCGTCACGCCGTGCTGGTCCAGCAGTCGGCGATTCTCGGTGGCAAGCTGGCGGTGGCCTTCGAGGAAGTCGATTTTCAGGTCGATTTTATGCGTTGTTTGTTGGTCCACGGTGTGATCGCTTTCTTTGTCGGCGATTTCGGACGGTTACGCGCCCCCTGAAGGGAGCGGCTACGGGACACCCGGATTTCGGACGGGTACGGGCCGGTCTAAAGACTACGTCACCCGAGCCCCCGTAGCGTCGGTGTCTTTAGACCCGACCGCTTGCCCGCTGGCTTTGTGGGTTGCACGCTCGTGGTGGACTGCCAGGTGGAGCGCGGCGAAGTCGGCGGAGCCTTTGGGCTTGGGCTGTTTTTCAACAAGCCGTATGGCCTGCGCGCTGCACCTTGGCACGCACACGCCGCAGCCGATGCACCAGTCATGGTCGACCCTGGCCACGTCGTCGACGATGCTCACGGCATTTACCGGACAGATATCCACGCAGTTCTCACAGGCGATGCAGGCATCCTCGTCGGTCTCGCGGAGGAAGTACGTGGCCATCAGCAGGTCGCGGGGATACTTCCTGCGCCGGATGGGGCCGACGTTCCAGCACACGTCGCCACAGCAATTGCAGATGTGCTTTATCCCCTCCCCGGCGTTGTCGGTGAAATGGACCAGCCCCTCGGCCTGGGCCTTCTTGATCACCTGCAAGGCTTCCTCGTGGTCGATCTCGCGAGCCAGTCCCGCAGCGACGACGACCTCCGCCAGATCGTCGAGCTTGATACATACCTCAGTGGAATGGCCGCAGGGCTTGCCGGTAAGCAGCTCGTTTCTGATGCGGCAAGGACAATGGGCAACGGCAATCCTGGTGGCCCTCAGAATGACCTTCTCGATGGTCTCAGCGGGATAGACGTTTTGCCACTGCGGGTCGATGGCCTCGGTTGTGGGGATGTAGCGAAACGGCTTTGTCTCGGTGCCGGTATACATGTCGATCTGGGCTTTGACGTGCTCAGGCTGGCTCTGGAGCTCGATCATCTTCCGAGCGTGTGGGGTCTTGTCGCCCTTCCAGTAAAAGACCTGGGGGTAGCCAAAAGCAAGCTTCAGGAGCGCATAGCCCTTCTTGCCGCCCGACATTTCGCGGCGGTACAACAGGCCGCGAGCCGCGATGCCGTCGAGAGTCCGCTCCAGCGTCTCATGCAACAGGCCGCTGCTGGCCGCGATCTCGTCCAGGGTCGTGAAATCGAGAGGGATGGGCTTCATCGGGATATGGCTCAGGGCGAGGGCTTCCTCCTCGCTGAAGTTCTGCCGCAGGATATCATGCAGCACGCCGCTGCCGGGAACGTGGTCCAGCCAACCCCAGACAACATCGCCCAGCAAGAGAGCAAGTCGGGTGTAAACGTCGGGTTCGTTTTCGGTAGACATTGGGTTCTCCTTGCGCAAGGTTGAAAGGAGTGGATTTACCACGCCCTGTGGTGACCGGATGCGCCGAGTATACTATGAGGGTGGGCGATAGTCAAATTGGGGAGCGCAAAACACTTCAAAACGTCACATTCGAGCTTGGCCGGGTAAGGAGTCCTTCGGCGGACTAATCGTCGTTGCGCAATTGTTTGGGTGTCGGGCTCATCCACGCGCCAGATGGCAGTATCTACGTTTGTTCTGGCGACGACGATAGCCCGCTTGGGAGTCCTTCGGCGGGCTGAAGCCACGCCGTCAAGCCGCTTAGCTTAGCAGCAATCACGCCAGAAAAAGGCTTGACGCGAGCCCCGATACATTGCTGGAGACGTATCGGGGCCGCGAAGGACTCCCAAGGCCGGCCAGGAACACGGTAGGGGCGGGGTCGGGAGATCTGTCCCGTAGTCGAATGTGACATTGCAATAAAGAATCATAGCGTTTGTCATGCTATAATTTCTTGGGGCGGTGTCAGCGGATGCGGAGGCGGATGAACGGATGGGAGCTGCTTTGGTAGCAGCGTTGTGACTGTTGGCTGGTTCCTTGCAGGGGGCAAGAGCTTTGGGTGACGTGGGCAAGACAAGATTAATGGACAGGACGCTCAGGGAACTTGAGCTAGCGCTCGATGGTATGGGCTTCCCCGCTTTTCGGGCGAGGCAGATCTATCAGTGGGTGTACAGGGAACTAGTGTTTGACTTTGACCGGATGACCAATCTGCCCAAAGCGTTGCGTGACGGCCTGAAGTCGACCACGTATGTGCTGCCGCTGGTGAACGTAGCGGAATCCGTCGCGGAGGACAAGCTGGCGCACAAGGCACTGTTCAGGCTAGTGGACGGCAATATAGTGGAAAGCGTGCTGATGCTCTACCCGCCGAAGGGGGAGAGCAGAGCACGCCGGACCGTCTGCGTTTCCGCGCAGGTCGGGTGCGGGATGGGGTGCGCGTTCTGTGCCACGGGACAGCAGGGGCTGGAGCGCAACCTTGGCGCGGGAGAGATCGTTGGCCAGGTGCTGTTTTTTGCTCGCAAGCTGGCGCAGGAGGGACAGGGGACAGTGACCAACGTGGTTTTGATGGGGCAGGGCGAGCCGCTGGCCAATCTGAAGAACGTATCGAAAGCGATCGAGATATTGAGCTCACCTTATGGATTCAACCTTGGGGCCCGCCACTTCACGCTGTCCACGGTCGGGCTGCTGCCACAGATTAAGGAGCTGGCGCAAAGGCACCCCCAGGTGGGCCTGGCCGTCTCGCTGCACGCCCCGAACGACACCCTACGCAACCAACTCATCCCCGCAAACAGGAGTCAACCCGTCGCGAAATTAATGGCGGCCTGCCGGGAATACGTGGAAGCGACGCATCGCCGCATAACGTTTGAGTACGCGATGATCGCGGACGTGAACGACGGCCCGGCGCAGGCGCGCGAGCTGGGGGCACTACTGAAGGGAATGATTTGCCACGTTAACTTGATACCCCTGAACAATGTAAAGGGAAGCCCGTTCAAGCCATCGCCGCAGGAGCGTGTCCTGGCCTTCCAGAGAGATCTGGAGAAGAGAAGCATACCCACGACGGTACGGGCGAAGCGGGGAACGCACATCGACGCGGCCTGCGGGCAGCTCAGGGCGAGAGCTGCCGATGGGTTGGGCTAGGCTAGCGCCTTTTACCCTCGTGTGAATTCCTGCTCTTCGTGGACATGCGATCTACGAAGAAAACGAAGTTCTCTTCGCGATTGCTCTTTGCGCTCTTGGCGTCCTTTGCGGTTCCCCATTTCTCGTGCTGGCCTGAGTGCGCCAAAAAGAGAGTCTGGCATTCTCGAAAGTGCCACGCTATAATAGGTCAATGGAGGAGGCCTCCTAGTGCCGGTTCAAGCGTTGGGATCGTGAACCGCGAAGGGCTCGTGCCAACAAGCGCTTGAGGCAACTGCCGTTGCCGAGCATCTGGGGAGGATACATACGACGTGGCGCCGATCCGCGTGGCTGTGGTAGACGACCAGACGATAGTACGCGAGGGACTGGCCTCTTTGCTCGGGCTGGTTCCCGATGTCGTCGTGGTGGGCAAGGCGCCGGATGGGCGTGAAGCGATCGCCCTGGTCGCGGAGCACAGGCCCGACGTCGTGTTGATGGACGTCAAGATGCCCGGGATGAACGGCGTGGCGGCGACGCGGGAGATCTGCGCCCGGTTCCCGCCGACGCGTGTGATCATACTGACGACGTTCGACGACGACGAATACGTTTACGAGGCACTGCGGGCGGGCGCGGCGGGTTACCTGCTGAAGAGCGCCGACGTCGACCATCTGGCAATGTCGATCCGCGCCGTTCATAGCGGACAGTCGGTGCTCGATCCCGGTGTCACGCACAAGATTATCCGCCGACTGATGGCGGTGGGAGATGGGCTGGCGTCAGACCCGGGCCCAACCGAGGCCCTGACCGATCGCGAGCTGGAAGTGCTGCGCCTGATCGCGGACGGACTCGATAACGGCCAGATGGCAGAACGGCTGTGCCTGGCCGAGGGAACGGTAAGAAACCACGTCAGCCACGTCCTGGACAAACTGGAGGCTCGCGACCGCGTACACGCCGTCAGGCTCGGGGTCGAATGGGGCTCATAAATGAGTGAGTCGACGTCAAATCCGGAGGCCGACCGCGCGGGCGAGCTACGCCTGCTGTTCCTTACAGGCGGGGCTTACGTGGGTGCGAGCACCGGGGTTGAGCTAACCGCCCTCGAAATACCACTCAGCAGCACCGTTCTCGCCGTCTACGTATTCCTCGCAGTAGCGCTCACCGGGGCGCTACATCTTCTGGAGTCGGGTGCCGTGGGATGCGCCGCTGCAACGTGATCTTCTCTGGCTGCTGCTGGGTATCGTCTTCGCCACTGCCATTGCCTTCGTGCTCAGGGGACAGGCGAGTCTGTTCTACTATCTCGTCGCCGCCGAGGGGTGGCTAACCTTCCGCCAGCCCAGCCGGAGGATTGGCTGGGTCGTGTGTGTGGTGGCGATCTCGCTGCTGGTCAACCTGTTCTATCGAAACCTGTCGGAAGCCATGCTATGGCTGTTGCCAGGTCTGCCGGTGTACCTGCTGCTGGCAGTGGCCGCGGAGCTGGTGGTCCACCGGGAGGACCGCCGGGTGCAGGTGGAGCGGCTGCTGAGCGAGCTGCGCCTGGCGCACCGACGACTGGAGGACTACACGGCGCAGGCAGAGGCGCTGGCGGTGTCGGATGAGCGGACGCGAGTGGCACGGGAGATTCACGATACGCTCGGCCACACCATGACGGCGCTAGATCTGCAACTGGAGCTACTGGTGCAGCTTCCGGATAGCCAGAACGAGGCACGCAAGGCTGCCGTCGCGCAGGCCCGAGCTCTGGCGAGGGAAGGCCTGGTGGAGCTCCGAAGAGCCGTGCAGGCCCTACAGCCCGGCGTGCTAGAGACCTTTTCTCTGCCCGAGGCCATCGAGGATCTGCTAGCCAGGTTCCAAGAGCGAACCCGAGCGAAGGTGATATGGCAGGTAGATGGACAGGCTGTGCGACTTCCCCCTCCCATAGGGATTCCGCTATATCGGGCCACGCAGGAAGCTCTGACGAACATCACCCGGCACGCGGCCGCGAGCCAGGTAGGAGTCGTGTTGTGCTTTGCGCCGGAGGCAGTGACGCTGACGGTGGAGGACGACGGTCGGGGTGGCGAGCCAAACGCGGGCTTCGGCCTGCGAGGCCTGCGGGAAAGGGCCGAAGCCCTGGGCGGCGAGTTTCACGCTGGGCCCAGGCATGAGGGCGGCTTTCGCCTCGAGATGAGATTGCCAAGGTAGTCCCCTATTTGTCACGTCCATGTCACGGTTTTAGGCCACGAAACTCGTGAAAAACTCGTGACAGAAGCCACATTTTCCTCCGCCAGATAGCCTGTATACTTCGCCGTCGGAGGAGCCTCGTGATTTCCAAGCAAGACTACAGCTCATACCTAGTCCGCCTGTGGCGGGATCCGCCTGCCAGCCAGGAATGGGTGGCCCAGGTAGAGCACATTCCCAGCGGCAAGGTGCGCTATTTCGCGTCGATAGAGGATGTGTTTGCCTTCATTCGGGGGCAGTTACGGGGTGGGGAGGGGTCGGCAAGCGTCGAGCAGAACCATTGAGGGAGGACGAAGATGAGGACCAGAGCATTCCAGTTTGCACTTCTCTTGGCCATCCTGTTGACACCGTTCACTAGCCTTTCCGGAGGCCCACCGGCGCACGCCGAGATCTGCGACGTGTCGTGGAAAGACCCGGTGAGCGGCAACTGGACCGAGGCGTCCAAGTGGAGCACTAATGCCGTTCCCACGAATGCACAGAACGTGTGCATCATCGTGGACGGCACATACACCGTCACTCTCACAGGGAGTCAGGCCGCCAATAGCGTAATGCTCGGCGCCGCGGGCAATAGTGGCACGCCGACGCTGTGGATACGATCGGGCAGCTGGCTTGAGTCCAGGCTCAATGCCGCCAATGGCTTCACTAACGCCGGCACCATCCGTATGGAGAGCGTCGGTGCATACCCCTATAGCGCAATACTCACCGTCAACGCGGGCACGCTGCTCAACACTGGCACCATCAACATCAACTACGGCAACTATGGTGGTGGTCGCGAGATCCAGGCCCAAGTCGACAACCGGGGCGCCATCAACGTCGGCATAGACACCGCCATTACCAAGGCCAGTGCCCAGCACACGAATAGCGGCACCATCAACGTGAGCGGAGGCAGCCTGTACGTCAACCAGTCGGGGACCAATCCCTCCTTTACCAACATCGGCATCATCAGCGTGGCCTCTTCACCCACGGTACGGTCGCTACACGTCAACAACGGTACTTTCAGAAACACGAGCCCGGGCACGATAACCGGCGGGGGTACAGTGAACCTCAACAACGTGACCTTCTTCGGCACGGGGAGCATCGCCGCCAACGTCAACAATAACGGAAGCCAAGTGAATCCAGGTGCCTCGCCCGGCATCCTCAATATCACCGGCAACTACGTGCAGAACTCTTACGGCACGCTGAATGTGGAGCTTGCCGGAGCGGCACCCGGCACGGGTTACGACCAGGTCAACGTCAGCGGCAACGCGAATCTTGCTGGCACGCTCAACGTCGCCGTGGCGCCGACCTATTGTGTCGAGGGCGGCTATACGATTATGACCTATGGGTCTCGCATCGGGGATTTCGCCACGAAGATTGGACTGAGTCCGGGCGGCGGCCGCGTGCTGGTGCCCAACGTTGGCCCCACAACCTACGTGCTGTCTGTCAGCGGCCCGACCTGCAACCAGCCGCCGTTGGCCAGCGGCGACACCTACAACGTCAACGAGGATACCCTGCTGACGGTAGCGGCACCCGGGGGTGCTTGGCAACGATACCGACCCCAACGGCAACGCGATTACGGCCGTGCTCGTGAGCGGTCCTTCCAACGGCACCCTGACGCTGAATAGCAACGGCTCTTTCACCTACCAGCCAAATCCGAACTTCAATGGCACCGACTCGTTTACCTACAAGGCCAACGACGGCTGGGCCGACTCCAACGTGGTCACAGTCACCATCAACGTGGCGCCGGTGGACGATCCCGTGGTGTTTGTCCTGGAAAGCCAGAGCCTGCAGGTGACTCAGGGGACAACCAGCCAGGTCAACATCGCCATTCGCAACCCGGATAGCATCGCCCATCAGGTGACGGCGCTGTCGGTGGTGAACCCGGTGGTCGATATCTTGGTCAACTTCGACACGACGTCGGCCGGGCAGACGCTGCCCAGGAGCATTGCCGCCGGGCAGACCATCAACGCCGTTCTGGTCGTCAACGCAACCAACGCGATCAACTCGCAGGTGGACGTCACGGGGCTGCTACAAAGCACGGCTACGCCCTCATCCGACCAGACCCAGATCAGCATCTTTGTGGTCCCGGCAGGCGTGCCGCCCCAACCTGACCTGAAGGTGAGCATCGGCGGCAACTTCACTCCGATCAACCCTGCCCCAGGCACCTCGGTGACCATCGGGGCCAGCGTCGCCAACCTGGGCACGGCGGCGTCCGCGGCCACGACGGCCAGCTTCCTGGTATTCAACACGGCCACGGGCACAAACGTGGAGCTGGGACAGGTTGCCGTGCCGCCGCTGGCAGCAGGCGCCGATTTCCAGGTGATCTACCTGTGGAATACCAGTAATCCCTATCCATTCCCGTCGAACCCCGGCACGTACCTGGTGAGCGTGGTGGTCGATCCTGCCAACACCATAGCCGAGCTCAGCGAGACGAACAACAAGTCCAGCCAGTTGCTCCAGGTGGGCACGGTGCCTGTTGTCAACGCGTACATCGAGGTGCAGGCGTCGGTGGGGCTCGTCTGCGGCCCGCTGCCCGTCTCCGGCATCGCGCGCTACGCCCTGCCCGGCCAGAACACGACGCTGTACTACCCGGTGCAGGGTGGCATGGTGACCGTGCGCGTCAAGCGGGTATCCGACGGCCAGGTCATCCAGACCGTCACCGGCTACCACACGGACGTCGAGGGCAGGTATCGCGTGCCCATTTCTCCACCGACCGTCGACGTGTACGTAGAGGTCGAGGTGAGCGATACGGGCTTCGCCGGGACCAAGGTCCTCACGCTGCCGGCCTCTCTAGTGCCACCGCCCGGCTCCTGCACGGCACCCCCACCGGGCGGCAGCGGCGGCTACGGCGGGGGCGGCGGCGGTGGTGGCGGCGGCACGCCCATCTTCCGCGATCTGTTCGTCTTCTCCGAGGACATTCAGTTCAGCAACAACAGTCCAGCGCCAGGGCAGACCATCAACGTGCGGGCGCTCATCCACTTCTACGGGAACACCCCGGTGTACGACGTGCCGGTCGTGGTCAACGCCTACGCTCCGTCGGGCGGCTCTCTGCAGAAGACGGAGATCGGGCGCAGCGTGGTGAGCTTCCCGAATGCGGGAGCCGGCGGCCCGGCCCTGGTCAGCCTGGACTGGACGAACCCGGGGGCAGCACCCTATATCATCCAGGTGGAGATACTGCCCGCCTTCTCTCAGTTCGAGCTGAACGACAAGGCGACGCGCGCCATCTTCGTCGGCGTGCCCAGTACCACGATCTCCATTATTCTCGAGGGAACGCCCTATACGGCGTGCGGCGGTGCTTTCTCGGCCAGCTACACCATCAAGTACGCGATTGTCAGTGGCTCGCAGACCCTGTACTTCCCGGTGCAGGGTGGCAAGTTCACCGTTAGTCGGCGCGACTCGGTCACCGGGGTCTCGTATGGGCAGTCGGTCTCGCACACCTCCACTGCCGGCGCGATGTACATTGGCCTCCAGAGCCTGGGTGCTGTGGCGGTCACCACCAGGATCGAGGTGACCGACGTGACTCTGCTTTACAGCAACGAGTGGCTGACCCCGGCCTGCGTCATCACGCCAGGCACCCCGGCACCCGGCAGCCCACCGCCACCACCTCCGCCACCCGGCCAGCCACCGGCTCCGGTGCAGGATGTGTACGTCTTTTCGGAGAACATCGCCTTCAGCAACTCGAATCCGGCGCTGGGGGAGACCATCGCCATCTTTGCCCAGATCAACTACTACGGCACTCCAGCGGCCAACAACATCCCGGTGACCATCAACGAGATCCTGCCCGTGGGCGACACGCTGCAGACTTTCGAGATCGGCAGCACCACCGTCAGCTTCCCCAACGGTGGCACCGACTCGCCGGCTTTTGTGATCATGAACTGGAAGAACACGTCGGCAGGCGCGCGCATCATTCAGGTCGTGGTCTCGCCGTCTTTCGTGCAGTACACGGGCAACGACAAGGCAACGCGCCTCATCTTCGTCGGCAACCCGTCTATGCAGGACTCCGACGGCGACGGCATAGTGGACTTGAACGACAACTGCCCGGTCACGGCCAACGCCAACCAGCTCGATAGCGACGCAGATGGCAAGGGGAACGCCTGCGATCCGGTCGCCGCTAACGACGCCTACTCCGTGGTGGAGGACGGCGTGCTCTCCATAGCCGCACCGGGGCTCCTGGTCAACGACACCCAGGCAGGTGGCAGCGCCCTCGTGGCGCTATTCGTGACCGGCCCAACCAATGGTTCCATCGTGTTCAACACCGATGGCTCCTTCACCTACACGCCGAGCGCCAATCTCAGCGGCGCCGACAGCTTCACGTAACAGGTGTCCAACGGGCTGAATACCTCCAACATAGCCACGGTTTCCATCAACGTCACGGCGATCAACGATGCGCCTTCGTTCTCGAAGGGCGGCGATCAGACCGTGCTGGAAGACGCGGGCGTCCAGACGGTACCGGGGTGGGCGACGGCCATCAGCGCTGGCGCGACGGATGAGTCGAGTCAGACGCTGAGCTTCGTCGTCAGCAACGACAACAACGCGCTGTTCTCGGTCCAGCCGGCGGTTTCAACCGGGGGGACGCTGACCTACACCCCGGCTCCCAACGCCAATGGTTCCGCCACGGTCAGCGTGGCCTTGAAGGACAATGGCGGCGCGGGGAACGGCGGCAGTGACACCAGCGCTACCCAGATTTTCACGATCAACGTCACGCCGGTGAACAATCTTCCAACCATCTCTGATATCCCGAACCAGGTGACGGACGAGGATACGGCGACTGCCGCGATCCCCTTCACGGTCGGCGACATCGAAACCGAGCTCCTTAGCCTGACCCTCACAGGCAGCTCATCCAACCCGGTTCTCGTGCCGAACAGTGGCATCGTGTTCGGTGGCTCGGGCGCCAACCGTACGGTAACGATCACCCCCGCTGCCAACGGGTTCGGCACGACGACGATCACCATTGCGGTAACTGACGGCGACGCCGCCACGACCAGCGATAGCTTCGTGCTAACCGTGAACTCGGTGAACGATGCGCCGGTGGCGGGCAGCGACGTCTACACCACCGACGAGGACGCGCCCCTCAGCGTCGCGGCCAAAGGCGTCCTGGCCAACGATGCGGATGTCGAGGGCAGCGTCCTCAGCGCCGTTCTGGTCTCCGGCACCTCTCACGGCTCGCTGACGCTCAACGCCGACGGCTCGTTCACGTACTCTCCGGAGCCGAACTACAACGGCGCCGATTCGTTCACCTACAAAGCTAACGACGGCGGCCTGGATTCCAGCGTCGCCACGGTATCGATCACGGTGAAAGCCGTCAACGACGCTCCCGTGGCCAACGCCAACTCTTACGCGACCGATGAGGACACGGCCCTCGTCATCGCAGCGCCAGGCGTCCTGGGCAACGACGCGGACGTCGACCTCGACGCGCTGACGGCATGGCTGGTGCTTGCACCGAGCCACGGCACGGTCACGCTGAACCCCGACGGGTCGTTCACGTACACGCCTGACGCGAACTGGAACGGCGTCGACAGCTTCTCGTACAAGGCCAGTGACGGCAGCCTCCAATCGGCTGAGCCGGGGATGGCGGTGAACATCACGGTGAGCGCCGTCAACGATGCGCCGTTGGCCGACGCGCAGTCGGTCACCACGGTGGAGGATACGGCCAAGGCGATCACCCTCACGGCGAGCGACGTCGACGGAGACGGGTTGACCTACAGCATAGTTTCTGGCCCCGCCCACGGCGCGCTTTCGGGCACGGCGCCCAACCTGACCTACACACCGAGCGCCGACTACAACGGCGGCGACTCGTTTACCTTCAAGGTCAACGATGGCACGGTGGACAGCGGCGTCGCCACGGTCAGCATCCAGGTTACCTCTGTCAACGACGCGCCCGTGGCCAACGCAGGCCCGGATCAAACCGTCAACGAGAACACGGCGGTGAATCTCGCCGGCTCGGGCAGCGATCTGGATGGCGATACTATCACATACTCCTGGCTACAGACGGCAGGTCCGACTGCTACGCTGAGCGATGCAAGCAGCGCCTCGCCCACGTTCACCGCCCCTGACGTAATGGCAGACACGGTACTTACCTTCCAGTTGACGGTGAGCGACGGCGGGGCCAGCGCCGAGGATACCGTCAACATAATGGTGCGCAACACGACGCCCACCGAGTTCCAGGCCGCAAGGACCATAGGATACTGGAAGAACCACGAGGACCACCTGGGACAGACACTGGCAAGAGGCTCCATAGACCTGGGTGACAGGACCGTGCGGACGGTGAGGGACGCAGTCGCCGTCCTTTCAAACGCGAGTGCCAGAGACGCCAGGGATTCGCTGCGGGCACAGTTGCTGGCGACGATCCTGAATCTGCGGAACGAGTCGGATCCGTTGGCGACCGGGGCGGACATTCGGCCCACCGTCGACAGCGCCGTGAGTTTCCTGCGGACGCATCCCAATCCCGTTCTTGGCGGCAATCCGGATCGGCAGCAGGCGGTGTCTTTGAAGGATCGGCTGGACGCTTACAATAACTCGGGGGAATGAGGGAGAGGATGGCCTGGGACGCTCGCATCCCGGCCTGTGGCGGTAGTGTACTCGGGTAGCGCCCCAGCCCACCCCGGGGCGGACAGCGGACGTCCGCCCCTACGTTTCTGGGGTTCGTACGCCGCCCTCGCGGCTCGCGGCTCTTGACTTGGCTCGGCGGCATCCGTATAGTAGCCGCAAGCGTGCAGAGTCCTTGAACGGGAGGTTGTTACGGTGTACGAGAATATCCTGGTCGATCGCGAGGAAGCGATCGGCATCATCACGATAAACCGCCCCGGCGTGTTGAACGCCCTGAACAAGGCGACCGTGAGGGAGATCGGCGAGGCTATGGACGAGCTGATCGCCGACGATGGGGTCAGGGTGATAATTATGACGGGTGCGGGCGAGAAGTCGTTCGTGGCCGGGTCCGACATCAACGAGCTGCGGGCAGTGCAAACGGCGGCGGAGGGAGAGGCCCGCTCGCAGCGAACGCAGGGCATCTTCTTCAAGATCGACAACTCGCCCAAGCCCGTGATAATGGCAGTAAATGGCTACGCGTTCGGAGGTGGGTGCGAGCTGGCCCTCTCCGGCGACATCCGCATCGCGGCCGACACGGCCAGGTTCGGCCAACTGGAGATAAACCTTGGGCTGATACCAGGCGCGGGAGGGACGCAGAGGCTGCCTCGTCTGGTGGGACGAGGGATGGCGACGCTGATGATCCTGACGGGCGAGATCATCGACGCGCAGGAGGCGCTGCGCATCGGCCTGGTGGAGAGGGTTGTGCCGGCAGCCGAGCTCATGCCCGTCGCAAAGAAGGTCGCGGGCACGATTGCCGCGAAAGCGCCGCTGGCGGTGAGGGCCGCGTTGAAGAGCATCGACGCCGGAATGAGGGGCGGCTTGCAGAGCGGCTGCGCTCTGGAATCGTCTCAGTTCGGCCTCATCTGCGGCACCGAAGACCGCGTCGAGGGCACGGCGGCGTTCCTCGAGAAGAGAAAGCCGGAGTTCAAGGGGAGATAGACGGCAAGCTGTCTCCGCGAATCTGTCGGGGCGGTTGGCGTACCGCCACGCGCGAAGCAAACAAGGCAAAGACAGTCGAGATGAGCGGCGACGCGGCTCTGCTGCTGCCAAAGCCACTTCTCCATGAGCAACTGACTCATCACCTCTCGAAGCCCAGGTCCCGTCCGCTCGAACTCATAGTTACACGTCTTCTTCAGAGCCGCTCCTTCCAGTAGCCTGGGCGTCGCTTCAGGTGAGCGATCGCAACGATGATGATCTGGTCGTCTCGGACAGCGTAGAGGACGCCGAATGGGAAGCCACGCAAAATGCGACGGCGGATATTTTCTGAGATGACGGGGCCGGATTTGGGAAGGCCGAGAATTGAGGCGATTGTATGTTCGACTTCCTCCAGGAAATCCAGTCCGAGACCCTCGCTTCGATCCTCGTAGAACAGCGCCGCCTCGTTCATTTCCTCTTCGGCCTCCGGAAGGAACTCGTAATCTTTCATTCGAGTCGGGCTTTGGCCTCTTGAAAGACCTCCCGGCCGGGCCGCCCAGTCGATAGTCCACGTCGGTATGCGGCGTAACGACGTTCGGCTTCCTCCATCCACTCCGCCTCGAAGTCGCCGATGCCCGATTCTTCCAGACTCTCTATGAGACGACGTGCGAGCTCCGCTCTGTCCTCGGTTGGCAGACTCAAGACTTCGACCTCAAGGTCATCTTTTCGTGTCGTCATTCTCGTCTCCCACGCAAAACTGAGGCAGAACCGCCTTTCGGGAACGAGCCCAGGCTCAGGGAAGGGTGCCCTTTGGGTCGCTTGCAACGATTTGGCTGGAACATCTTCAGACGGCCTGGCCTGATTTGCTGATATCTACAGTATCTGATTCCTTGCATAATTTTGGGCCACAGTCCCCTAGTCATCTCTGCGGCCCATTCCCGTGGCCAACAGCACCCAGTATAGCAACTGGCCGACGGCCTGCAAGAGTGCGGCGACGTAGGTCAGAGCTGCTGCACTGAGCACGGACTTGGCGCCATCGAGCTCGACGGTGCTGACCAGGCCGTTGGTGCGCAGCAAATGCAAAGCGCGGCTGCTGGCGTTGAGCTCGACCGGCAAGGTCACGAGCGCAAAGACGACGGCGGCAGAAAACAGGGCCACGCCCAGCCAGACCAGCCCGCTGAACTGCACGACGAAGCCCAAAATGAAGAATACGTAGCCCAGCGTGGAGCCCAGATTGACGACCGGTACCAGGCCGGCGCGCACGCGCATGGGCACATAGCCCAGGTGATCCTGTATCGCGTGTCCGACCTCGTGGGCGGCGATGCCCATCGCGGCCACCGACGGCGCCTTATAAACGCCGGGCGAGAGGCGCAGAACTTTGTCACGCGGATCGTAATGGTCGCTCAAGTCCCCCGGCACCATCTCGACCGGCACGTGGCTCAAGCCCGCCGAATCAAGAATGCGACGCGCGATCTGCGCGCCATTGGCGCCGAGCATGTTGCGCACCTGGGAGTACTTGCCGTAGGCGCTCTTGACCTTGAACTGCGCGTACAGCATCACGAGCAGCGCCGGCATCGCGAATACGAAATACAATGGGTCGAAGAAAGGCATAAACACCTTACCTCACCTCCTCTGGCAACTTCAGGCGTGCCAAACAACCATGCAAATTCCGCGAATATTATAAGCAGTTAAGGGCGAGTAATGCAAGGGGTAGGCATTAGAAATAGATTAGATGGGCTTGGTCATGATTGGCTGGAAGGAATTTGGGGGTGCGGGCGTCTCGCCCGCGAGGGGGAGGGCCCCGCTTTGCGGGGCCCTCCCGGCTCAACGTTCCCAGTCCGCTCTTGCGCGCCGTGTTGGATTAGGGACCATGCCCCAATTAGCTTTTGGTGCGAAATGGCGGTAATGCCTACCCAGCCGCCCAGGGCGAGGAAACCTTGCCCCTACGTTGTCTTGTTTCACACCAGAAACTAGCTTAGTCCAGGTGCGACCCGATGAAATCCCGGTGTCCCAGCAGGAACTCGCGGATGCCCATGGCTTTGCCACCCTCTAACTGGACCTCGTGCAGCACCAGAGCCCCGCTGCCGGCAGCGACGGCAGTCTGGTGGTCAATCGCAACCACATCGCCGGAAGTGGCCTGGCCTTGCCAGGCGATAAGCGCGGTCACGCGCAGGAACTTGAGCGTTCTGCCTTTCCAGGTACTGTAGCAACCTGGCCACGGGTGGAAAGCGCGACAGCGGCGTGACAGCTCCTCGGCAGAGAGTCGCCAGTCTATTCTGCCGTCTTCTTTCTTGAACGGCTTGATGTAGGTGGCGATGGCGTGGTCTTGTGGCCGCGGGGTGATCTCTCTCTTGGCCCAGCGGTCGAGGGTTTCGACGAGCAGGTCGGCGCCAATTCGGGCAAGCTTCTCGCCCAGGGATTGTGTAGTGTCCTCGGGCGAGATCGACACCCTGTGCTGGGCAAGGATCGGGCCCGTGTCCCAGCCCTCGTCCATCAGCATCATGGTTACGCCTGTCTCCTGCTCACCCGCCAGTATGGCAGCGGCGATGGGCGAGGCGCCGCGGTACTTCGGGAGGAGGGAAGGATGAACGTTCAGGCAGCCAAGCGGAGGGGCTTGCAGCACTTCAGCCGGCAGCAGTTGTCCAAAGGCGGCGACCACGATAGCGTCGGGACGCAACGCGCGCATCTTCTGGACGACGTCTAGCTTGCGGAGGCTGGTCGGCTGAAGAACCGGCAGACCCTGGCGCTCCGCAACCTGTTTGACAGGCGGAGAGATCGGCTGCCGGCCGCGGCCGGCCGGCTTATCCGGTTGTGTGACAACCGCGACGACTTGGTGGCCGACCTCGACGAGGCGCTGGATAACCGGCACGGCGAAATCCGGCGTGCCCATAAAGAGTATACGCATTGTTGCCTCCCTACTACGATTGTATCACGGCTGGAGACGGGCAACAACCCGTTACAAGTTCTGGCAGGGCGCGGAGACCGCGCCCCAACGCATGCACGATTGGCAACCCACCATTGAACGAACCGTGGGGGCACTGGCAGGGCGCGGAGACGGCCCTACGTTGCGGCATCCAGAGAGATACACATGCCAGCGGCACAGCAGCTTTGGTGTGTCTGGGGGGTTGCCTGCGAAGGTGCAATGGTGCTATACTAGGCACACACTACCAACGCCTACCCGGTCGATTCGGGTGAGTGCGCATCAGCCTATGGCTTGGACTTGGCTGGGAAAATGAGGTGGCTCGCGTGAAACTGGTCAAACCTGGCAGGGTCTTCAAGAGTAAAGCCGGCTACTATGCGGCGAACAGCGCTGTGTTGGGCGTTGCCTCCGTTCTGGTGATCGTCATAGTTGCGGTGGTGGTGGCGCTCGCCGGCGTGATGGTAACGTATAGCGTGCTCTACGCTGACAAGATCTACCCTGGGGTCAGCGCACTCGACACCGACCTGGGAGGGAGAACGGAGCAGGTCGCGCGGGCGACGGTGCTCTCGAGGCTTGAGGCTTTGGCCAACGGCAGGTTGGCTATACGTAGCACCGAACAGGAATGGCAGGTAACGCTGGCCGAGTTCGGGCTTAGCTTCGACGTCGACGAGACGATTCAGCGAGGATATAATCTCGGGCGTGAAGGGAACTTCGTCGAGCAGTTGGGATCGCGCCTGGTCGCACTATCGAGAGGCTACTCTGCCGAGCCGGCGTTCGTTTTCGACAAGGGAGCTCAGTTAGCCCGATTGGAGGGGATTGCGAAGATTATCGATCGCCCGGCAGTCAACGCAAGCCTCCTCGTCGAACCCGACGGCACTTTCCGAATGACGCCATCGCAAACCGGCCTCAAGCTGGACATTCCCGGATCGCTGGAGAGGTTCAGCCGCTCGTTTTCGCTTTTCTCGACGCGCGAGCTGCGGCTAATAGTGGAAGACGTGCCTCCGGCCATCAAGGAGAGCGATTTGGTGGCCACCAGGTCGTCGGCTCAAAAAATGGTCGCCGCGCCTCTGACACTGAGCGCGGTGGGCAAGTCATGGAAGGTCAGTGAAAAAGAACTGCTGACTATGTTGACGTTCGTTCCATCGGTCGAGCCCGAGGCAAAGCTGTCGGCGAAGCTGGATGGCAGTCGGCTAGCAAAGTTCCTGGAAAAAATGGCGAAAGAGATCGACGAGGCGCCGCGTAACGCCAAGATAGAGGTCAAGGGGGGAAAAGTTGTCGTCACCGAGGGCGCCGAGGCGCGTGTGCTGGATTTCGACGCCAGCGTGGTGTCGATCAACGACCAGTTGGCCAGGGGCGCAAGATCGGCCGATCTGATGTTGACCAAGCGGCGGCCAAAGATTGTGGCCGCGGACTTGCAAGAAGTCAAGGCGCTGGCGGAGAAGATGATCGGGGAGACGATCACGCTGAAGCACGAGCAGCAAACCTGGACACTGAGGAGCGCAGATCTGGCGAATCTGATGGTCTTCAACAACGACGACACGGGGAACGTGCCGAAGATAACTCCCAGGTTCGACAAGGAAGGCCTGACGAAGCTATTGCGGGGTGTGGCGTCGAAGGTGGACAAGCCGGCGCGAGATGCGCGCTTCAAGTTCGTGGACGGGAAGATAAACATCCTCTCCGATAACGTCGACGGCACAAAACTGGACTACGAGCGTACGGTTGAGTCCATCAATAGGGCGGCCGCTGGAAACAGCCGCGTTGTAGAACTCAGCACAGAAGTGGATGAGGCCAAGATCCAGTCTTCTGACAAGGATAAGATCGTCATCAAGGATCGGTTGACGAGCGCCAAGACGTCTTACGCGGGCGGCATTGCCGAGAGAAACCACAACGTCGAGCTTGCCACTTCTCGTCTGAACGGCGTTGTGGTGCCGCCTGGCGAGGTTTTCTCGTTCAACGAGTCGATGGGACCCAGCACTCTCGCCAGCGGCTTCAAGATTGGCTACGGGATCATGATCAGCGGGACGGAACCCCTGACCGTGCCTTCGGTGGCGGGAGGTATCTGCCAAGTGGCGACGACGCTTTTCCACGCGGTGTTCTGGGCGGGCCTGGAGGTGAAAGAGCGACTCCCGCATCTGTACTGGATCCCGCGGTATGGCCAGGCACCGCTGGGGATGAAAGGTCTGGACGCCACTGTGGACGACCCGTATGTGGATTTCCGGTTCAAGAACAACACAGGCAACTGGATCGCCATCCAGACCGCTACGGACGGCGGCAACGTAACATTCTCCATTTATGGCATAAACACTGGCTGGCAAGTGAAGGCGGACCAGCCGGTGATTCGCAACATCGTTCCGGCAGATCGAACGCCGGTCGAGCAGGAAGACCCAACTATGCCCTGGGGACGGACGCTGTGGGTGGAATCGGCCGAGGACGGGTTCGACTCCTCGATCACACGCAGGGTGATGAAGGACGGAAAGGTGCTGGACACGTACGTCGTGAACAGCCATTTCAAGCCATCGCGCAACGTGTTGCTCGTGGGGACGAAAGGCAAACCGCCCGAGGAAAAGGACGAGAAGGCACAAGACGAAAAAGCGAAGGCCGAGAAGCCAGCCCAGTAGCCAACCGTTGCATCGGTTATTGCACGCAGTCACGCGAACTTGGTCGTCTGCCGGACAATGGGGCTATTCAGACGGCCACCCTTACGATTAGCTTACCGGTGTCCACCTCAACTTCGCACGCCACTCCCCTGGGAGGCGACCCAGAATACGAGCAGCAAAAAGATGGTCGCTGCAGCCAGGGCGACTAGACCACCCACCCCAATTTCCCCAAACGTTGTCGACGCAGACCCCAGCACATCTCACCTCTTGAACACAGTAATGAAGAACCGTCGATGGCAACGAACAATCCTGTTGGTTATTACCGCAATTTCTGTGCCAGTAATGGTTCGCGCACCACCGGGTGTGGCTGAGTGGCGGCAGACCTACCAGTCCCCTATCCCTCTGCGGAAGGGAGAGGGGTAGGGTGAGTGAGTGCCTGAATGAAGAGACTGGTGTCAACGGGAGAAGGGGACTGACGAACTGGGGCGATGGCTGCGGCGTGTTAGCGCTGGCCTCTGAGGAGGCGGATGGTGCGCTCGCCGATGCGGAAGCGGATGACGATCGGCTGGTCGATGGATTCGCCTCGGGCGTTGCGCGCCTCGAAGATGGTCACCGTGTAACTCGTTCCGGCATCGAGGTGCTCCGTTGGGAAGACAATCAAGGCGTCGTCGGCCCAAAAGTACTCAACCGCAACCGGCGGCTCGATGTGCGTCGACCGCTCCACCGAGACCCTGTCCATAGCTTGGCCGAAGCGGATTTCGAGGGGATCGGGCGATGGCGCTGTGCTAACCAGATCGACCGGCACTCTGGTATCGTCACGCTGTCGCATCCAGTCGACCTGTAGACCTGGCCACTCACTCGGCCTTATCTCGGTCCTAAGCGATCTAAACACGCCGAAGTACACGCCAAACAGCGCAAAGGCGAGAAGAAGCGTAGCAGCGGTGGCAAGCACGGCTGGCCGTAGATGCAGCACCATTGCCGGGAATGGCTCGTGGGCGCTGTGCCGCCGCTCCAACGCGGTGCGCAAATCGACCCCGAAGGTGCGGGGCAAGGGATGGCGAGGTAGCGATCTGATCTGCTCTGAAATCCTGGCGTACTCGGCCAGAACTTCTCGGCATTCGCCGCAAACGAACAGGTGCTGCTGAAGCGCCTGCCTGTCTGAGGAAGACAACTCACCATCTAAGTATTCAGAGAGCGATTGTCGACTGCACTTCATGAGCTAAATGCTCTCTGCCTCGATTGCTCTGTACGTTGTGCGAAACTCTTCCCGGGCCCTAAAAAGGAGAGACTTGACCGCAGAGCGTGAGGTGCCGAGGACCTTGGCGATTTGTTGGCACGAGAGGCCCTCAAACTCTCGCAGAATCAGGCAGGTGCGGTAGCGATACGGCAGCTTGTCGAGCACCCTTTGGACTATTTCTTGCATCTCCTTTTGCAGGGTCTCCTTTTCGGGGTTATCCGAGCTTTCCTTCCTGGCATACAGCATGTCTATCACATCATCCCACGGGTGCCACTTGATGATCTTCCTCCGGCGCAACTCGTCACGGCACGTATTAGTGGCAATACAGTACAGCCACGCCGAGAGATTGAGATCGGGCTTGGTTTTGGACAGACCTCGATAGGCCTTAACAAAGGTGTCCTGGGTAAGATCGTATGCATCTTCAGAGTTGCCAATCAAGCGAAGGATGTAGTTGTAGATCGGGCCTTCGTACTGACTGAAGATCGCCTCAAAGGCGACGGCCTCGCCGGCCTGAGCCCTTTCCACAAGTGCGACCTCGGCGGTTGCCAAGACTCACCTCCCCTGTCAACTTCTACAACGAACGAATACAGTAACGGTTGCGATAGCGCGAGCTATCTCCGGCCCTGCGTCGCAGGCGCGATGGCTTCCCGAGGATCCATCACGACGAGTGCCTCTGCAGGGATCAGCCCCGCCTCTTTGCCGATGTCGCCGCCATTGGCGACGGTGACCTGTCCGGCCTGTGCCCAGGGAGTTTCCTGCTTCCATTGTTGGATGACGACGCGCTGCGCTCGCAGCGTGTAATTGTTGCCCATATCGGCATAGGCCATTGGCAGCCCATAGACATTGACCGGATTGGGCACGCTGTTGAACTGTGCCTTGATGCCGGGATTGCTGTCCAGCACCGCGAGATGGGATGCGACGACGTCGGCCCAGGGTTTGCCGGCGTCGGACCGCCAGTCAAAGCTTTGGGGCACCTGGCGAAAGCTCGCCAGCCATCCGTCGAGGCCACGCCGACTCAGCTCGTCGAAGATGTTCACGAGAAGGACGCTCCGCTGGCTGGGCTGCCACTGCAGAATGCCTTTTTGGACCGCCTGAGAGACGAAGCCGTCCCATGCGAATCGCCTGGAAACGGGATAGCCAAGCGCAGCAACGCCACCGAGGCGCCGGAACTCCGACCAGAGTGGCGCATTGGCGTCGTCAACGATGCCGAAGCCCTTCGAGCTGGCACCAGGAGGCTGGCCGTTGGTCTGAGTGAAGAAGTGCCCGTTGGGAATGTCGTAGTCCAGGGTACCCGCGTACCGCGGATATGAGAAGTACTTGCCAAAGAGAGGCCGCAGGTCGGCGCTGGATCGAGTCTGGGCCAGGTCGAGGAAATCGTAGCCGGTGGCAACCCTGGCACGATAGGTCTCGACGAACTCGCGAAGGAAGGGGTAGAAGATGTCGGCACCCATGGCCTCGCGCAGCTCGTCGAGGAACATGGCGCCTTTGCGATAGATGATGGCGAAGTAGTGCGACTCGACACCGTAGTCGTAGATCGAGGTGTCCAGGGTCCTGTCACCCCAGCTATTGACGGCCGACCGATAGCCGCCGGTCAGGCTGCGCCACATGCCGTCGTAGAGGCCAGGGTAGTTGGCACGGAAGAACTGATAGGCCAGATAGGTGGCAGGCGCCTCGTCCAGCCAGGGCTCGTACAACTGATCGCCGCCGACCAGGCCGTAGAACCACTGGTGGACTATCTCGTGAATGACCAGGTAGCTGAGATAACTGCCGATGCCCCCTCCGGCGGCTGTGGTCTGACTGCTGATGAACACCAGGTTGGGATATTCCTGTCCGACCCAGTTGGCGTCATTGCTGATGGTCTCCGCGATGTGCAGCGAGGGGTAGGGGTAAGGCCCGAGCTGGCGATTGAGCCAGCGGAGGCTCTCCTCCGCGGACTGCAGATACTGCGCGCCGCCTGCGCTGTGCTCGGGGAGATAGAACACGGTGATGGTCGTCTCATCCACCTGAACAGAGCGCGTGCGGTAGCGGTCCGAAAGCGCGAGGGCGAAATCGCGCACGCCCCTGGCCCGCAGCACCAACCGCCTATCGGCACCGGACACAACTTCGCCCGAATGGGCGATGGTCAGGGGCCGGCTGAGATTGAGGGTCACTTCATAGTCGGCCGCTTCAGTGAAGAACGCATCGCCGGTGTCGACGTAGCGATGGCGGTTCCAATCGGCCTGTGCGTGCTGATAGACGGCAAGGACGGGATACCAGTTGCCAAGCGCAAGGATACCACTCGCCTTGCCGAAGCGCAGGTTGCCAGGCGATGGAACGCGCAGCCGATAGTCGATGGCGATGGTGGCCTGCGCCTGAGGCGGTAGCGGCGCGGGCAAAGGAATCTCCAGCACGACACCGTCAAGCGCCGGCGCAACCGGCTGGCCACCAACCGTGACTCGTTCCAGCGCGAACGAGCGATAGTAGTTTGGCGTCACGTTGAAGACGATGGAACTCAAAGTCACGCTGGTAGTATTTATGTAAGTGACGGTCTGGCTAGCCGCGAGAGTGGCGGCGTCAAAATCCAGGTCGGCGACGATCTGATAGCGAGGCACGGCGGGCGCCGCGAGCTCCGCCGCGCCAGCGGACCGCAGCCGCGTGAAATCGCCGAGGAGTTGTGGTGCGGGCGTGCCGACCGAGAGTGAGTATGGAAGCAAGAGGGCTAACAGCACCACAAGGCGAAAAGGAGCGCCTACGCACCAGCGCAATCTATGCAGGTTTTCCATGCTAGCCAGACAGCCCTCCACCGTGCGGCCTGCTGTAGACCGAGCACAACAGACCATATATACCGGGTTTGGAAGTGAATTGCAATAGACGAGCGGGCGGCACGAGGGGTGACCTTATTGACTGGGGGTGTGCGCCGGCCTATACTTGCGAAACGGCACCACACCAGGCACTCGAAAAGCGGAGTTCTTAAGTGGCAATCGTTCAATCTCCCAGCACCAAGATCGCCTTACTGCTCCTGCTGTCCGTCGGCCTCAATCTTGCCTCTCTGTGGTACTTCTGGCATAGGCATTTGTCGAACTTGGGGCTGGCTCTGTGGATAGGAAGCCTCGGGACGTTCGGCTGCGCGCTGTTGTTAGCGGGTCTTCGGTGCAAAATGGGTGCGACGCCCCGCCCCACCCCGGGCGGACAGAGACGTCCGCCCCTACGCCTTTGCACTCTGCACCAGAAGGTAGCTAGCCCGGAAGAGAACTCGCAGCCGATAACGGGCGGGAACGGAACGGCGGGTAGCCCGGAGACGCCCGCGCGCGACAAGGGCTGGGGCAGGCTGTTCCGCGTACTGGCGGTGTGCGGCGTTCTGTTGGTGGCGCTTTTCTTGAGAGCTCACGATCTCGACAGTATTCCAGGGGGAGTCTACCTGGACGAGGCAGACAACGGGCTTGTCGGACTGAGACTGCTCGAAATGGAGTACTCGCCGTTTACGGAGCTGAGGGACAGCAACGCGACGCTGTATTTCTATCTGCTGGGGTTCGGTCTCAAGCTGCTGGGGACAAGCGCGTTTGCATTGCGAGTGGTCGCGGTCGGCGCGGGAGTGTTGACGGTCGCCGTCTTCTTTGTGCTGGCGCGCCGGTACTTTGGCTGGGCGGCGGCGCTGGCGGCGACCTTTCTGCTAGCGGTGTCGCGCTGGCACATCAACTTCAGCCGCATCGCCTTCGAGGCGCTGCTGGTGCCGCTGTTCGGGGCGCTGGCGGTGATGTTCTTGCTGAGGGGGCTCCAAACCAGGCGGTACGTAGACCTCACGCTGGCAGGCCTTTTCTTTGGGCTGGGGTTCCACACCTACATCGGATTTCGTGTCTTTCCACTGATCCTATTCTCGTTTGCGCTGCACCTGGCCATTTCTCGACATCCCTCGTGGCGTGTCGTTCTGCCTGGCGTGGCGATCTTTCTCGTGGGAATCTGGCTGACGCTGGCTCCTCTAGGTGTGTATGTCGCGAAGAACCCCGATGCTTTCGTCCGGCGGATGACGGCCGCCAGCGTGATGAACGACGTGGAGCGACAGAAAAGCTACCTGCCGATTTGGGCTAACCTCCAAAAGAGCATGCTGATGTTCAACTGGGAGGGCGATCCCAGGGCACGACACAACCTGCCAAAGCAGCCGATGCTCGACTTCGTGTCGGGCGCGCTGTTCGTCTTCGGCATCGCTTACAGCCTGTACAGATTCCGTGACAGCCAGTCTTTCCTGCTGCTGGCGTGGCTGGTGCTGGGCCTGTTGCCCGGGGTGTTCTCGCTGGCCGATTCAAACCCTCATTCGCTGCGCACGGTAGGCGTCGTGCCGGCCGTCTTTCTCCTGACGGGCGTTTTCTGGGAAGAAGCTTTGGCTGGCGTGGCACGTCTCGGTTCGTGGCGACGGGGTGCCCTTGCCCTGTTGACCGTGCCGTTGCTGGCAGCCTCTGGAGCTGCTGCCTATCTGAACTATGACACGTTGTTCAATAGGCAATATCAGTCGCGCTCGGTGTGGGACGACTTCGATCCGGTGGAAAACGCCGCGGGTCGCTACACCAAGCTGGCAGCAAAGGAGAGACAGGTTTTCGTGTCTGCCGGACTCACCAATCATTCGGCTGTGAGATTCCACGCCCTGGGGATGCCTTACCAGACCCTGGATCTGGGCCGGCACTTCCCCGTGCGCGAGCTGGTGGACAAGGACATCGTGTACGCACTGGAGATTCAGCACGCCTATCTACTGCCGGAGCTGAGGCGCTACTATCCCGGCGTCCAGACGGAGGAAAAAGACAAGTTCGGAAGAACGCTGTTTTTCACCTACACCGTGAAGCGCGATGACGCAAACGGGATTCACGGTGTGTCGGGCAAATACTACCGGCTGCCGGGCGAGGGGGGTGAGGCAGACAAGGAGTTGGCTGTAGAGCGGCGGGATGCCGGTATTGGACTGGATGCGGGAGCCATTTCGCTCCAGGCGCCATTCCTGGTCGAATGGCAGGCCTCGCTGCTGGTACAGCGGTACGGCAGCTACACGTTCGTGATGGAATCGACCGATGGCGCGAGGCTCTTCATCGACGAGAAGCCGGTGTTGGAGACGAACAACAGCAGGGCGTGGCGCGCGCTGCTGCTGCCGGCGGGATTCCATGCGTTGAGGGTCAGCTATCAAAGAAACAGCAGCGAGGGATCGTTGAAGCTGAGCTGGATTCCGCCGGGAGGGCGTGAGGACCCGATCCCCCCGGCGGCGCTGTACACCTTGCCGCTGGCGAAGTACGGGCTACTGGGCAAGTACTTCCGCGGCAACAACTGGTCGGGCCAGCCGGCGCTGGTACAAATCGACCCCTTCATCGCGCCGAACGACTTGCTGCCCGCGCCATTCAGCATCGAATGGGAGGGGCGCATTAGCGTGCCCACAACCGGACAATACGCTTTCGGCACTTCGTCGGACGACGGGTCGCTGCTGTACGTCGACGAGGTGCTGGTGGTCGATAACGGTGGGCATCACGGCGACAGGTACGTGGAGGGACGGGTGACCTTGAGCCAGGGTACGCACAAGCTGAGATTGCGGTATTTCCAGGACGACGGGGGCAGGAAGATGGAGCTGTGGTGGACGCCGCCCGGCGGCAGGAAAGAGATCGTGCCGATGGAGAACCTGTTCCCGCCGGACGAGTAGAGACGACCCGTCGGGTCGTCTCGCGGACGGCGTGTTTTGCTGTTTGCGAGCGTTCTACCGTCCGATGGCACGGGCGGTTCGCGAAGTGCCCGTGCCAGATCGAAGGGACCATCGAAGCGGATTTTGGTAACTGTAGAGACGACCCGCCGGGTCGTCTCTACAGAACGCGCTGTCTGCTATGCCTCGCCTGGCCTCAGTTCCGGCGCTTTCGCGGGCTTGCGAGAGAAGATCGGGTCGAGCACGTCGAAGAACTCGTCCACGAACCTCTTTTCCGGCGCTTTGGTCAGGTAAGACACCCCTACGATCAGCACGACGTTGACGACAAGCAGCGGCACGACGGACATAAACCCGAACGTGCTCCAGGCGAGCCACGGCGTGAACTCGTAGATTGGCAGCAGGATGCTGCTCACCACCAGCGCCGAAAGGATGCCCCATTTGGTGCTGCGCTTCCAGTAGAATCCGGCGAAGATCATTGGCACGGTCATAACGTACCCGGTGAACGCGATACCGGCGATGTAGAAGATGGTGCCGGGCCTAGTCAGCGCGCCGACGAGAGCGGCGAGCGTGAACACGACGACCAGGATTCGTCCCCAATTCGTCTGCTGCCTCTCGCTCATTCTGGTATAGCTGCCGAGGATGTCCCGGGTGAACAGCGCGCTGAGCGTCAGCACCATCGCGTCGAGGGTGGACATGGCGGCCGACAGCACCGCCGCCAGCGCGAATCCGGCCACCACGGGATGCAGATACCTGGCTGCCATCATCGGGAGGATGGAGTCGGATGCCGGACCTTGCAGCCCTGGGATGAGGGCGCGGCCCCAGAGGCCGATTGTCAGGACTGGAATCGCGCCGAGCAGATAGACAATGCTGAACAGGTACGTGTACCGTTTGATGGCGACGTGCGACTTGGCGGCCATGACCCGAACGAATACGTGTGGGAACGCCAGGACCGCCATCGGCGGGATAAATACCCAACTGAACCACTGCTGAGGCGTGTAGTTGCCTTGCTTCGCCAGCAACTGCGGCGCCTCGCTCAGCAGCTTGTTGGTGACCGCGTCGAGGCCGCCAACGTTACCGGCAATCAACAGGAAAGCTCCGACCAGGAAGATCTGGAACAGAAACCCCTGCAACACGTTTGTCCAGGCCGTCCCACGCATGCCGCCGATGGCGGTGTAGATAAGGATGACCACGGCGGCAGCGACTGAGCCCGCCCAGAATGGGATGATCTTGTCGGTCAATGCCTCGGTTGTGAGACCAACCCCCATAATGGCGGTCATTGCGATGCCAATGGTGAAGACGAAGTACATCAGGAACAGGACGATATTAATCGGCTGACTATCCCATCGCCGGGAGAACATCTCCGTCGGCGTCATATAGCCCCGCGCCTTGCCCAGCAGCCAGGCGCGATAGCCGATGAAGTAGGTCATGAAGACCACGCCAATGGCGGTCGCGGTCGCCATGTAGCCGTAGGCACCGGCGCCCGTGCGATAGGCCTGGCCGGGGTTGCCCAGAATGAACACGGCCGACATATTCGTGGCAAAGATGGACCATAGGAGAACCATAGTGCCAAACGAGCGACTGGCCATAAAGAAGTCCTCGGGGGTATTGGCGGTCTTCTTCCAGGCCCACACGCCGATCGCCAGGGTCGCGATCAAATAGATGACGCCGAAGGTAATGGTGTAGCCTGCCAAAGTCATTTCGATCCCTCCTTGCCCGCGACTTCCATCGGGCGGTCGTACTCCTCTGGTGGCGCGGGCCATCCCCACCTGATCCACCACAAGAAGATGCCCAGGATCAGCAACTGAATCAGCACGCCCCACCACATCGCGTAAGGGAACACGCCGAACAGTATCGGGTAAACGGCGCCCCAGGCCCACCAGTCGACGTGCAAGAAGATGATTATGGCCAAAGCGATGATCAAAAAGATTTCCTTACGATACGCACTCATATCTTCTGGCATACCTCCTATGAGATTTCTACTTTGTCTACGGTTTCGCAGACCCGCGCTTGCCCTGGAGTCTATCAAGATCGGCGGAGCACTATCCTCGTATCAAGCTACATCACCCCCTTCTCTCGGTTCCGCTCTAACACAAGCCCTGGCTTATGTTTTGGCCACGCGGAAGATCAAGAATTCGCGCTCTTCGAAACGCCTAGCCGCGAAAGCAGCCAAGAAGATTATCGCAAACGGCCAAGGAATGGCCAGGACGCAAGACGTGATGGCGGTTGCCCGAGGCGTAAGCTGAGATTAGAGTAATCGATGTAGGCTGACCTGGTGGGGCTTCGTGGGGTGAACAGGGCGCAGGTGAACGGATTCGACCTGACACACTGTGTGGGAGGATAGTCGTGCGCGTTCGCCCAAAGAGCCACATCTACGCCTCCAGATCCACGGAATGCCCAGAGCAAGTCACGCCACAAGAGATTCACGAGACAGAGACTAAATGATGTTGGCAATACAGGTTCGGAACGTCGCCATTATAGCATTCAGCCGGCGGCATTACAATACTTACATTCTCACAAGTTATCCAAGTTCGCTTGACAGGCGGGCATCCCTGTGATAACGTTGGCACATCGGCCCGTGGCAGCATGGCGATGCTCGGGCATTCCATGGTTCCGCTGCACGTTTTCCGCGCTGGGTCTTTCTTTCCGAGAATTTTGGCATTTTGGTATGGTGGGAGGGATTTGAGTTGGAACGAGTTCTACGCGTGGACCTAAATAGCTGCAAGTACTGGGCCGAGGAGCTCGCGGAGGCTACAGTGGACGAGTACGTAGGAGGCCGAGGGCTGGGCATCCGTCTGCTGTACGAGGTGTGCCCGAAGGGCCTGGACCCGCTGGACGCGGCAAATCCAATTATTCTGTCGGCGGGTCCAGCGCAGGGCGTTGGCTCCCCATATAGCCCGAAGGCGATGCTGACCACGAAATCACCCCTCACGGGAATATACCTGAGGTGCTGTAGCAGCGGGTCGCTCGGCCCCAACTTGAAGAAGGCGGGCTTCACGGGCACGGTGATCACGGGCAAGGCACCTCGTCCGACCTACGTCGTCGTCCGTGACCAGGATGTGGAGTTTCGATCCGCGGAACACCTGTGGGGCATGAAAGTCGGCGAGAGCCAGGACGCCATGTTGCGGGAGTCGGGCACGACCGGCGCATCGGTGATCGGGATTGGTCCTGCAGGGGAGGCAGGCGTCAGGGTCGCCTGCGTGCTGTGTGAGGGCGAGCGCTACCGGGCATTTGGTCGGGGTGGCGCCGGGGCGCTGATGGGCTCGAAGAACCTGAAGGGGTTGGTCGTCCGTGGTACGAAGCGGTTGGCACCTGCCCGAGCGGACGAATTCGCCCGTCTGAAGGAGTACGTCAGGGAGTACATCAAGGCCAACCCTGGCTGGGCGAAGAGGTGGACAACCTACGGCACGGGTTCGGACGTGGTGACCCTCAGCAAGCTGGGCCTCTTGCCAACGCGGAACTGGCAGACGGGCAGCTTTGAGCGTGCCGAGGCTATCGACGTGGGCCTGACACCCCTCTTCCGCGAGAACCCACGCAAGCTGCTCGTGTGTGGGCCGAACTGCCCGAACCCGTGCTCTCACTACGCCACGGTCGCCTCGGGGCCGTACAACGGTGCGAAATCGCGCGGACCGGAATACGAGACGATCTACTCGTTCGGGTCTAACTGCGGCGTGGACCGGATGGATGCCATAATCGCCTGCGCGCAGATATGCGACGACTACGGCCTGGATACGATGTCGACGGGCATCGCCGTCGGCTTCGCTATGGAGTGCTTTGAGCGCGGACTGATCAGCGAGAAGGACGCCGATGGGCTGGAGCTGCGTTTTGGAAACTACGAGGCGATGCTTGCCGCGGTAAAGAACATCGCCGAGAAGAAGGGGCTAGGAGAGCTTCTGGGTATGGGGGTGAGGAGGGCGAGCCAGGAGATTCCGGGGTCCGAGCACTTCGCTATGCATGCCAAGGGCCTAGAGCTAGGCGGCTATGAGGCCAGAACCTCGTTGGGACAGGGTCTGGCCTTCTCGCTGTGCCCCATTGGCGGCTCGCACGGCGCATTGGCACTACCGGCAAGAGCAGAATCGCTCAACGGGACCCTGGGATCGGTAGAGGGCAGGGGCAGCTTGATCAGAACGCTGGCAGTGGACAGAATAATATTCGACTCGGCCATCATCTGCGGTTTCGGTGGTGGCGCGCTGAATCGCGCCAAGATAGGCGAGCTGCTGAGGGCGATCACGGGCCGGGATTGGAGCGACGAGCATCTGGAGAAGTTTGCCCTGCGCGTAACTACGCTCGAGCGCATGTTCAACATTCGAGACGGGTTGGGGCGAGAGGACGACACGTTGCCGCCAAGATTGCTGCACGAGCCGATGCCCAGCGGACCTGCCGAGGGCCGAACGGTGGATCTCGAGCGGCTGAAGGACGACGGCTACGCGGCGCTGGGCTGGGACGCGGAGGGGATCCCCACAGAGAGCACGCTTAGAGAGCTGAACCTGCTCAAACTGGTTGGATGAGTCGAGGAACTCGCCGCTCAACGGGGCGGGTTTGAACGTGTCAGGACACAATGGCACCATCTGGACGGTTGCCGTTGAAACCTTCATTAGCTTGTCAAACTCCTCGATTTGGTATATACTATTGGTATATATTCCTGTGGAGGGCAGGTCGATGGACAAGGCCAAGATCTTCCAAAACGGCAAGAGCCAAGCGATCCGCATCCCGAAAGAATACCGCTTTCGCGGAACCAAGGTCTATCTCAAACGTGTGGGCAACGTCGTGGTCTTAATTCCCGAGCAAGGCTCCTGGCAAACCCTGGTCGACAGCTTAGCGCTCTTCTCCGACGATTTCATGGCAGATCGCCAGCAACCATTCATCCAGCCACGAGAGGATCTGTTCGAATGAGCTACCTTCTCGATAGCAATATCTGCATCCTGCTCATCCGACAAAACTCGCCGCAGGTACTGGCAAGACTGACCAGCCACGTGGTTACCGACGTATACATATCCGCACTCACGGTGGCCGAGCTCCAATACGGTGTGGAGAAGAGCACCAAGCCAACACAAAATCAACACGCACTCGACCAGTTTCTCCTCCCCCTGACCATTCTTCCGTTCGATGGAGGAGCAGGTGCACATTACGGCAAGATCCGTACCCATTTGGAAGCCCAGGGATTGCCAATCGGGGCGCTGGATACTTTGATTGCCGCACAGGCGCTTCAACACAGCTTGATCGCGGTGACTAACAACGTGCGTGAATTCTCCCGCGTGCCTGGCCTAGCCCTTGAGGATTGGTCACAGCCATAAACGGCCAGACAGCGGATACCACCTCAAAGAGGGACATGCGTACGTCGTCAAAGGATATGTGCCGCCAACCCCCTGTCAACCGTTAACTTGAAAACCCCGACGTCGGTATGCTAGAATAACTTGGTTACCTGCCCCAAAGTGGCCAGAGGTACGTTCCGCTTGGGAGTTTCTTTGCTCGCAACCAGGCCCGAGAGCTTTGCCGCGTTAAGAGACGATTGGAACGCCGTGCTGCACCGGAGCACCGCCAACACGATCTTCTCCACGTGGGAATGGCAGAGTGCCTGGTGGAGTGTCTTCGGGAAGGAATGCGAGCTTCATTTGCTCGGCGTCCGAAGTGGGAGGGAAGTGATAGGCATCGTGCCGCTGGTGGAGCGCGGGGGCGTGTTCTCACTCGTCGGCGGAGTTGAAATATCGGATTACCTCGATGTCATCGCCGTGCGGGGATATGAGGATGCCGTTTGCCACGCCCTGCTATCGTATGTACGGGGGCAGGCTTGCGAGTTGTTGGACCTGCACTGTCTCAGGCAGGATTCACCTACGCTCGCTTATTTGACCGAGCTTGCCGTGGAAGCACGTTTGACGGTCGAGAAGTCGGAGGAGGACGTCTGCCCCGCGGTTGAGCTACCATCTGATTGGGATGCATACGTGGCCTCCCTGGGCAAGAAGGACCGCCACGAGTTGCGGCGGAAGCTCCGCCGGCTGGAGGAGACGGGCAGCTATCGATGGTACGCCGTGGCGCCCTCAGATGGGTTTGGGCCAGAAGCCGATGCCTTCCTCCGCCTGTGTCGCGAGTCTAGACAGGAAAAGGCAGCGTTCCTGAGTGAACAGGTGGAGGTGTTCTTCCGGCTGGTGATGAGCATCTTCGGCCCCCAGGGAACGTTGAAGCTTTATTTCTTAGAGGTCGCGGGCAGGCGCGTTTCCGCGGTGATGTGCTTTGGCCAGGGGCAAGAACTGTGGCTGTACAACAGCGGTTTCGATCCGAGCTACGCTTCGTTGAGCGTCGGACTGCTGCTAAAGGCGTTTTGCATCCAGGACGCCATTTATTCAGGGAAGCGTAAATTCGATTTCTTGCGTGGGCGAGAGCCATATAAGTACGACCTGGGCGGTGTAGACGCCCCGATTTTTCGCCTGCAGGTGAGGACCAGATAGCGGTAGGAGGCTGGACCGATGTGTAGAATCGCCATGCTCAGCGTTCATACCTGCCCACTAGCAAGGCTTGGCAGCAAAGATGCCGGTGGGATGAACGTCTACGTCCGCGAACTGAGCCGCCACCTGGGCCAGAATGGGATGTCGGTGGACGTATTCACGCGACGGACCGACCCCAAGACGCCCGACATAGTGGACATCGACGAAAACGCGAGGATCGTTCACCTCGATGCCGGACCGGCCAGACGGATTCACAAGAGTCAGGTATTTCAACATCTGCCCGAGTTCATCTGTAGCCTGCGCGAGTTCAAGGAGAAAGAGCGCGCGGAGTACCGTCTCATCCACAGCCACTACTGGCTGAGCGGCTGGGTAGCAGGCTTGCTCAAACTACGCTGGGGGATGCCGCACATCGCGATGTTCCACACCCTTGGTGCCCTGAAAAACGACGCGCGGCCCGAGGAAGGCGAGTCGACGCTACGCATCGACATCGAGAGAAAGATCATCCACACGGCCAATGCGGTCGTGGCCAGCAGCGAGCACGAAAAGCGCCAAATGGCGGCCCACTACGGAGCAGACCCGGCGCGAATCCGAGTCGTCCCCTGCGGAGTGGATCTCGAGCGATTTCGACCGATGGACAAGGCCAGGGCAAGGCAGGAGTTAGGCATCCAGGCAAGAAAGATATTGCTTTTCGTGGGCCGAATAGAGCCCTTGAAGGGCGTGGATCTGCTGCTCAAGGCAGTGGCGCGACTCGACGGCGAGACGAACGATTTGCTGCTCCTGATCCTCGGCGGGGAGTTGGGCCAGGACGAGGAGCTTACTCGATTGCAGATCGCGGCGCAACGGTTGGGGATCAAGGAGAGGGTCTCGTTCCAAGGAGCCGTGGACCAAAGCCGATTGCCACTATACTACAACGCGGCGGACATCTGCATCATACCATCCCACTACGAGAGCTTCAGCCTGGTGGCCGCGGAATCGCTAGCCTGCGGAACGCCGGTAATAGCCTCCAAAGTGGGGGGGCTCGATAGCGTGGTGTACCATCTGGAAAACGGGCTCCTGGTCCCCTGGCGACGGGCTGAGGCCTTCTCGCAGACCATCGCGGAGCTCTCAAACGACGAAGCGCTGCGAAAGCGCCTGGCGAAGGTCGCTCGGGCGTCCGTCCAACGATTTGGCTGGCAAAGCATCACGCAGCAGGTCCTGGAAATCTACGACGAGCTGGCGGAGTCGTCGGCGGTGTCCCAGTTCTGCCGCTGCGGTCGATGGTAAGGAGTCAATATGGCAAGCCGTTCCCTCAAGAAAGTTCTAGCGATTATGGCACATCCCGACGATGCAGAGTTCACGTGTGCCGGCACGTTTGCCAAGTGGATTGCCGGCGGGCAGGTGATCGAATACGTGCTCTGCACTAGCGGCAACAAGGGCACGCACGATCCGACGATGACAGCCGAGCGCATCGCCGCGATAAGGGAGAAGGAGCAACAGGATGCGGCCCGAGAGCTTGGCGTTTCCGAATGCATATTCTTGAGGCACAACGACGGCGAGCTAGAGCCGAATCTGGCGCTGAGGGAGGAATTGGCTCTAGTCATACGCCAGCGGAAACCGGACGTAGTGGTCACGCACGATCCCTGGAGGCAGTACGTCATCCATCCCGACCATCCGGCGGCAGGCTTCGCGACCATTCACGCGGTAGCCGCCGCGCGGGACTACCTCTATTTCGCTCATCAGCTCAAAGATGGCCTGACGCCGCACCGGGTCAAAGACATCTACCTGTTTTCCCCTCAAGAGCCCAACCTGTGGCTGGACATCACCGACACGTTTGACAACAAGATAGCTGCCCTATCGAAGCACAGGAGCCAGGTGGGCGAAATCCAGGGTCTTAGAGATCGCCTGCGCGAGATGGCGGCCAACTGGGGGCAGCCGAAAGGTATTCCTCTGGCCGAGGCATTTCGGCACATCGAGGTGCGGTAAACGTTCAACACGGAGACACGGAGAATTGGAAAACGGCAAAATGGGAACAGGTCGTGAAGCGATGACATCAAAGTGCCCTCTTGCTTCTATTCATCTCCGTGGTGAAACCCCCGTCTAGCCATCCCCTCGGCGTGGAAAAGAACCAGCGACAACGGGCTTAGTGGGAGCGTCACCCGGCCCGGGGAGGTGAAGTGCTCCGGAATGCGGCTGCCACTGCCACGCCAACGCCTGTCGGAGGAGTCCAGCGCTTTGCGCCAGCGCCCCGTCGGAATCGGCAGGGTCGCCGAGGCCGGCGCATCGTTGAAGTTGAAGAAGAGAATTACTTCCTCGTCGCCGCTCCAGCGATGAAGATACAGCATCCGCTCGGTCTCGTAGGCACGTGCCTCGAGGTGCTCTTTGCTCAAAGACGCGAGAGGCTGGACGGTCTTGCGGAGCCTAGTCAGCTCGCGATAGAAATCTAGCAGGACTCGGTGCTGCCCTTTGCGTCGAAGTCGGTGATCGAGCTTCGCACGTCGGAATGTAGCCTCGTCCTGGGGGTCCGGAGGCTCGCCCAACCAGGCGAAGGCCGCGAACTCCTCGCGGCGGCCGCGCCGCACGGCATCTACGAGTCCTGGATCGAGATGGCTGATGAAATATGGGAACGGCGCCGACTCACCGTATTCCTCGCCCATAAAGAGAAGCGGAACGAAAGGAGATAGAAGCACCGCTCCGGCTGCTAGCTTTAGGCCTTCGAAGCGAATCAACTGGCTCAGGCGATCGCCGTTCACTCGGTTTCCCACCTGGTCGTGGGTCTGCGCAGACACTACGAACTGGTGAGCGGGGCAGAGCCGGGGCGAGTTCCCGTGGCGGTGCTGCCGGTTGGGGGAGTATTGCCCGGTGTACACGTAGCCGTCGCGGAAGGCTCGGCTCAACTGCTCGATCTCCCCGAAGTCGCGGTAATAGCCGGTCCGCTCGCCCGTAAGAACTGTGTGCAAAGCGTGATGGAAATCGTCGCTCCATTGAGCATCCAGTCCGTAGCCCCCAAGTTGACGGGGCAGGATTATCCGCGCATCGTTGAGGTCGCTCTCGGCAATGAGATGAGCGCGCCGGTTAAGACGTCTGGCCCGCCGCTGCACGGCTTCCGCCAACTCTGACAGGAAAGGCCGCGCGGAACGATCGAAGATGGCATGGATCGCGTCGAGCCGCAGGGCATCGATGTGGAATTCCGTGATCCAGAACAGGGCGTTCTCCACGAAGAAATGCCGAACCTCATCGCTGTGGGAGCCATCAAGATTGATCGCCGGTCCCCAGGGGGTGCGATAGCGGTCGGTAAAGTAGGGACCGAAGTCGCGGAGGTAGTTCCCCTCGGGGCCAAGGTGGTTGTACACGACGTCGAGCACGACGGCCAGCCCCTGATGATGACAGGCGTTAACCAGTTTCTTGAGCCCAGTTGGACCACCGTATGTGTTCTGCACCGCGAAGGGATAGACACCGTCATAGCCCCAGTTTCGATCGCCGGGAAACTGCCCGACGGGCATGATCTCTAAGGCCGTGATGCCAAGGTTCTTGAGGTAATCCAAGTGAGGTATCAATGCCTCGAAGGTGCCCTCTGCCGTGAAGGCGCCCACGTGGAGCTCGTACAGAATGTAGTCCTGAAGAGGCAGGCCGAACCAGCAGCCGTCTTCCCACGCGAAATCTAGGTCGACCACCTGGGATGGCCCGTGGACACCCTGCGGCTGAAATCGGGAGGCTGGATCCGGAAGCTCCTTTTGTCCATCCAGACGGTATCTGTACAGGCTTCCGGCCTGGACACCCTCCAAAACAGCGTGGTGGTATCCCTTGCCTACCGCTTCCATCGGCCCCCTCCGCTCGCCCGGTGGGGCAAGGCATATATCTACGTTTTGGGCGTAAGGAGCCCAGACGACGAACTGGCACTGGCCCTGTCCCAGGTACTTGGCACCCAGACCTGGTCGTATTTGGACTGACGTTGTCGGCCGGAGCCGCTCAGAGGAGAGCAGTGTCAAAAGACCTCCTGTTGGCAATTCTACACTAATCAGTATAGCAAAAGTGGCGGCGAAACGCCGGTCTTGCTGGCAAATTGACAAAGCCATTGGGCCAAGTTATACTTCAGTTTAGTAGTGGTCAGGCCGTTGGCACGCTTATTGCATCTGTCATCGACGTTGGGCGGCCATAGATCTGATCTGAGAGGAGAGCCGGCAGCATGATCGAAATGGTGGTGGAGAGCGTAAGGGTCAACTTACAGACGTACCAGCGCGTGGTGGTGTTGAAAGAGAAGGATGCCGATCGCTACCTGCCGATCTGGATTGGCAACAACGAGGCAGATGCCATCGTCATCCAGCTACAGAACGTGCATGTGCCGCGCCCGCAAACCCACGACCTGCTGCGAAATGTGATCGACGAGCTCGGGGCCAAGGTCACGCGCATCGTCGTGAACGACCTGTCGGAGGACGTTTTCTACGCCAGAATCTCGATGGATATCGACGGCAAACACATCGAAGTCGATTCCCGGCCGAGTGACGCCATAGCCCTCGCGGTGCGCGTGAAAGCCCCCATCTTTGCCGAGCCCACGGTTCTCGACAAGGCTGGGATCACACTGGACCCCGATGCGGAAGAGCACGAGGCGGGCGAGGGAAAGCCAACCGCGGTAAACGAAGAGGAACTGAGGAAGCTGTCCGCGTTTCGCGATTTCATAAACACGCTAGATCTGGACGACCTCGGGAAAGAAGAAAAGGGGAAACAGTAGCGTCGCCCGCGCTGAGGTTCTTGAAACTGGAGGAGCAGGCCGCGAAAGAGATGTCTGGATGAATGGAGACGAGGAGCTAATAAGACAGGTAGTCCTGAGCACAGTGTGCAAGTGTGGCACTTGCGGTCGCCAGTACGATCTGGAGAACGTCAGCATTCTCGGGCACGAAGAGGAACTCTGGTTCCTGATGGTCGTGTGTAACCGGTGCAACAGCCGTGGCCTTGTCGCGGCCCTCGTGAAGGAGCAGAAGCAGCCGGCTATCGTGACCGACCTGAACGAGGAGGAGCTCGAGAGATTCAAACGCGCAAGTACGGTCAAGCCGGAAGACGTCGACGAGATGCGCAGGTTCCTGGAGCAGTTTGACGGGGACTTTGCGTCATTGTTCAGTAAGCGATAAAATATTGAGCGCTGATGGACAAGATAGAAAAGGGTGCCATCACGCAAGAGTCCTGTTGAGAGGCGGCTAGCTCCGAATGATAGGTGAAGCGTCGGGGCAGGCGAAGTCGATTCCCTTTTGGACATTGACAAAAGGGAATTTTGTTTATAAGCTGGAGAGGAGGAACTAAGCGGATGGAAAAAGGATTCTTCTGCTTCGTTCTACATAGCCACTTGCCTTACGTCAGAAAGGCGGGGAGGTGGCCGCACGGCGAGGAGATGCTGCACGAGGCCCTCGCCGAGACATACATTCCACTGCTAAACGCGCTGTTTGACCTCAAGAAGGAGAGGCTCAGCCCCAAGCTTACGATCGGTCTGACCCCTATCTTGCTGGAGCAGCTTGCCGATAAGGGAGTGATCGAGCACTTCGAGGCGTACCTCCTGGAGAAGCTCGAAACGGTTCAGGAGGACGTAGAGCGATACGATCACGAACAGCACGGCCACCTGCTTTATCTGGCAAGGTTTTACCAGGATTGGTACCGCGATGTCCTCCAATCGTTTCAGGAACGGCACCGCCGCAACGTGGTGCGAGCGTTTCGCCAGCTATTGGCCGATGGCGATATAGACATCCTTACCAGCGCCGCCACCCACTGCTACCTGCCCCTAGTGGAGCGAGACTCCACAATCTACGCTCAGCTCAAAGTCGGCTTAGAAACCTACCTGCGCCATTTTGGTCAAAAGCCAAATGGAATCTGGCTTCCGGAGTGCGGCTACCGGCCAAGCTATTACAAGGCCAATGGCAAAACCCGCTACAAGCCCGGTATCGAGGAGTTCCTGGCCAGCTTCGACCTGTCGTACTTCTTCACCGACACGAACGTGATTCAAGGCGGCGAGCTGGTGGGGAAAGTGGCAGGGGACGTAGCCGGCCCGTACGGTAGCGTGCCGGTCCGAAAGCTGGTTACGAAGGCGGACCCGCGACCTCAGGCTACCGAGCGGACGGTGATGCGACCGTACTACGTACAGTCGACGAACGTGGCGGTTTTTGGTCGAGATGCGCACACCGGCCTCCAGGTCTGGTCGGCGGCGCACGGTTACCCGGGCGACTTCGTGTACCGAGAGTTTCACCGCAAGGACTCGGCCTCGGGCCTCCAGTACTGGAGAGTCACCGGTGCGGATGTCGACCTGGGAGAGAAGCAGTTCTACGACCCGACCCCGGCCTTCGCAAGGGCGCGTGACCACGCCGCGCACTTTGCGCACCTCGTGCGCGGGCTGGTGGTGGACTACTACGATAAGCACAAGGCTCCCGGCATCGTGGTCTCGGCGTACGACACCGAGCTCTTCGGGCACTGGTGGTTCGAGGGTGTGGTGTGGCTCAGAGAAGTGCTTCGCCTGTTGAGCCGGGAAGAAGATGTGGCGCTGGCAACCGCGAACGAGTATGTTACGGCGCATCCGCCGGAGGAAGTGCTTGGACTGCCCGAGAGCTCATGGGGTATGGGGGGCGGACACTGGACCTGGCGCAACCCGGATACCGAGTGGATGTGGCCACTGATCCACGCGGCGGAGCTCAGGATGGAACAGATGGTGTCTCGATATCCGGACGCCAGGGGTGACGTAGAGCGGTTGCTCCATCAGGCCGCCAGGGAGCTACTGCTGCTGGAATCCAGCGATTGGCCGTTCCTGGTCAGTACCGGTCAAGCACGAGAGTACGCCAGCGGGCGCTTCCAGCAGCACGTGGCGCGGTTTAACCACTTGCTGGCAGCGGCGGAGCTCGGTCACTTGTCGGCGGAGGACAGACGGTTTCTGCTGACCGCCGAAGACCTGGATAATCCGTTCCCCAACGTCGACTACCGTATTTTCAAGGAACGGGAGCAGCAGGCGCCGGTTAGAGACAAGGTGTCGAGCAGGCGCTGACGTATTGACCGGGCGGCGCGACTGCAATAAAATATTAACCGTTCACGACGGGGTTAGTACGGGCGCGATTAATCGCACCCCTACCAGATAGGTTGGCGCTATGCGGATAATGCTTTATACAGGCAAAGGCGGAGTAGGAAAGACTAGCGCGGCAGCGGCCACGGCGGTGCGGTGCGCAGAAATGGGGTACAGAACCATCGTGCTGAGCACCGACGCGGCGCACAGCTTGGCCGATTCGTTCGATATGCCCCTGGCGGCGGTTCCGAAGCTAGTTGCCCCCAACCTATGGGGGCAGGAAGTGGACATCTTCCACGAAATCAGGTCACATTGGGGAACGATCCAAGAATATCTGGTCGCGGTGATGGCATGGCGTGGGCTCAACGAGATCGTGGCTGAGGAGATGACGGTTCTGCCGGGTATGGAAGAACTGTCCAGTCTCCTGTTGATCACGCACTATCACGACAGTGGGGAATACGACGTGATCATCATCGACTGCGCCCCCACCGGCGAGACGCTTCGCCTGCTCAGCTTTCCCGAGGTGGCACGCTGGTGGCTGGAAAAGGTCTTCCCGGTCCAGCGGAAAGCATACAAATTGCTCAGACCTATGGTAAAGCCATTCTCCGACATCCCGCTTCCTGGCGACGCCGTTTTCGATTCCATCGAGAATCTTTTCGTCCAGCTCGACCGTATGCGCTCGCTACTGTCCGACAAGGACAAATCGTCTGTCAGGCTGGTACTCAACCCTGAGAAGATGGTCATCAAGGAGGCCCAGCGGACTTTTACGTACCTGAACCTGTACGGATACGGCACCGATGCCATTGTGTGCAACCGCATCATCCCCGCAGAGGTGTCCGACCAGTACTTCTCCCTGTGGAAGAGCATCCAAGACAAGAATTATCACATGGTCGAAGAGTGCTTTGCGCCCCTTCCAATCCTGAAGATACCCCTTTTCAACCGGAGGTGCTGGGAATACAGATGCTGCGCCTCATGGCTGACGCGATGTTTGGCGACCTGGACCCTACCAGGATTCTCTTCAAAGGTGAAGCACACACCTTGGAGAAATGTGGGGACGATTTCGTACTTAGCGTCCCCCTGCCCTTCGCATGCAAACAGGACATCGAGTTGACGCGATCGGGAAACGAGCTTATTGCGCGAGTAGGTAACCAGAAGCGTAACCTGCTGCTACCGCGCATCCTGGTGGGCCTGGAGACGAAGCAGGCGAAGTTCGAGAACCAGGCGCTGCGGATCGTATTCGGTGGCAACGGGTCGGGGAAATAGACAACACCTGCCAAATCGTGTATAGTCTAGCTTGGGAATATGGGTTCTAAGTTTCTCTGGCGATGATGCGTGAAAGAGGTGATGTTCGAATGGCAGAGAAGAAGACTGCGGAATCTGCGCCGGGTGTGGTAGAGGAGTTTCGGGCGAGGGCATCAGGCCTGTTTCCACCGGAGTTCCGGGCGCATATGCACGCGGCGCGCAAGGAGTTCTACCTCGCGATGCGAAGTCTGATCGACGCCAAGATCGAGTCCATAGAGAGAGCGGAGAAAGCGGCCCAGAAGAGGGCCACTAGAGTCACCGTGGAGTAGATGCAGCAGTTATACGTCGTTTTCTTCGGGCTGGCGACGGCCGGTTATCTAGCGGCGACGCTGTGCTATATGTGGCATCTGACCACGCGGAGCCACAGGATAGGACGATGGGCACCGTGGATCCTGCTTGCGGCTGCCGTGGTGTATGGCGCGGCATTTGGCCTCCGCTGGTTGGAAGCGGGACACCCTCCCCTTGTCAATCTGTTTGACTCGCTGACGTTCTATTCCTGGCTCACGGTGGTAGTCTATCTGGTCATAGAGCGCCTGTACGGGTACAAGGTGATCGGGGCCTTCGTGACCCCTCTGGCCTTTGTGGCCATCGCCTCGGCGACGATGTTGCCGAAGGAAACCCAGCCGCTGATACCGGTGCTGCGGAGCGCGTGGCTTCCCATTCACGTGGGAATCTCATTCCTAGCATACACTGTCTTCACTATCGCCTTCGCCATGGCCATCGTGTACCTGCTCCAGGAGCGCGAGCTGAAAGCGAAGAAGCCTCACGCGATCTTCTATCGTCTGCCGCCGCTGGAGACGATGGAACGCATCGGGTACAGCGTGGTGGGTGTTGGCTTTCCATTCATGACGCTCGCGATTGCGACCGGGGCCGTGTGGGCCGAGCAGGCGTGGGGAAGCTACTGGAGTTGGGACCCAAAACAGACAATGTCATTGGTGACTTGGCTGATATTTGCGGCCTATTTCCATTTTCGGAACGTCGTCGGCTGGCGGGGCAAGCGAGCGGCGTGGCTGGTCGTGGCAGGATTTGCCGCCGTCGTGTTCACGTTTCTGGGGGTGAATCTCCTCAGCCCGGGACGACACAATTTTATTTAGTCTAGTTCTTGGTGCAAAGCGGCGGTGCCCCGTCCCACCCCGGGGCGGGCAGGGCCGTCCGCCCCTACAGATGACTGGCTGCACAAGGAGCTAGGCTGTCTAGGAAGAGGTGTAACGGAATCGAACGGGTTATCATAGGCTCGCGAGGTAGCGCGCTGGCGCTCTGGCAAACCGAGCACGTGATCGAGCAACTGCGGCGAGTTTGGCCGGATCGCCAGTTCACGATAGAAAAGATCAAGACGGAGGGCGACCAGGTTCTCGACGTTCCGCTGGCAAGCATTGGGAGTCGAGGCCTTTTTGTCAAAGAAATCGAGAACGCTCTTATCAGCGGTCGCGTGGACCTGGCTGTGCACAGTCTGAAGGACTTACCGAGCCAGCTCACGCCGGGGCTGACGCTAGCGGCGATCTCCAAGCGCGAGGACGTCAGAGATGTGCTGGTGTCGCGCGATAACCAGACGCTCGACGAGCTTCCTCCGGGGGCACACGTGGGAACCAGCAGTCCCAGACGCGCGGCACAGATAATGGCCTATCGGCCAGACCTGCAAGTGATCAATCTTCGAGGCAACCTGGACACGCGGCTGCGCAAGGCGACGACGGCACAGTACGATGCGGTCGTCGTGGCAGCCGCCGGGGTAATCCGCCTGGGGCTGCAGGAGCGCATCACGCAATACCTTCCGATGAGCATCTGCGTGCCGGCTATCGGCCAGGGAGCGCTAGCGATCGAGGCACGGGCCGAAGACGAGGAGCTCATTCTGCTGGTAGCACCGTTGGACGATGCCGACGTGCGCGCTTCGGTGACAGCCGAGCGGAGCTTTATGCGCGCGCTGGGTGGAGGATGCCAGGCGCCCGCTGGTGCCTACGGAAGGGCCGAGGGCCAGCGTCTGGAGATCGAAGCCGTGGTAGCGACCCCCGACGGGACTCGCGTGATGAGAGAGCGCCTTGCCGGGGCGCGCGACGATGCCGAGCGGATCGGACAGGAACTGGCGCTGAGTATGCTGCAAAAAGGTGCCGCCGAAATCCTCGCAGGCTCGAAAGGATGATGGCGCCATGTCCCAACCCGGCAGGGTGTACATCGTGGGCGCGGGGCCCGGTGACCCGGGACTCATCACCGTCAAAGGGCTGGACTGCTTGCGGCGTGCCGACGTCGTCGTCTACGATCGACTGATCGACAAGCGCCTGCTGGATCAGGCCAAGCCCGGGTCCCAGCTTAGCTACGTGGGCAAGGAGTCCAGCAAGCATACGGTTCCCCAGGAAAAGATCAACGCCCTGCTCGTCGCCGCGGCGCAGGAGGGCAAAACGGTCGTGCGCCTGAAGGGCGGCGATCCGTTTGTCTTCGGGCGCGGGGGTGAGGAGGCCGAGGCGCTGGCTGCCGAACGTATTCCCTTCGAGATCGTGCCCGGCGTGACCTCCGCCGTCGCCGTACCCGCCTACGCCGGAATCCCCATTACGCATCGGGACTATAACTCCCAGATAACTGTCATCACCGGCCGAGAAGACCCCGGCAAGGCCCGGTCGAGCATCGACTGGGGCGGAGTGGCCGCGAGCGCCGGCACGCTGGTTTTCCTTATGGGCATGCACAATCTGGCCTCCATCGTCGAACAACTGGTGCAGGGTGGACGAGCACCCGAAACGCCGGTCGCACTGACCCGGTGGGGCACGTTTCTCAGCCAGGAGACATTGGTGGGCACGCTGGCCGACATCGTGGAGAGGGTGAAACAAACGGCCTTTCTTCCGCCGGCAGTAATCGTGGTGGGCGAGGTCGTCGGCTTGCGAGATAAGTTACGTTGGTTCGACAATCGACCGCTTTTTGGCAAGCACGTGCTGGTGACGAGATCGAGAGAACAGGCCGGCGCGCTGTCGGAGTTGCTGGAGGCCTACGGAGCGCAGCCCGTCGAGCTGCCGGCGGTGCAAATCGAGCCACCCAGCGATGTGGCGCGAGTGGACCGGGTGATTGAGGTCCTCGACAGCTACGACTGGGTTATCTTCACGAGCGCCAACGGCGTCAAATGGTTTATCGATAGGCTTTACGAACGCGGTTTGGACGCGCGTGCCTTCAGGGCGGCGCGAGTTGGCGCGATAGGCCCGGCGACGGCGGCTCGGCTTGGGCGCTATGGCATACGTCCCGACTTTGTGCCGGAGGAGTATGTTGCCGAAGCAGTGGCCGCCGGGTTGAAGTGGCTTGGGGTGGAGGGCCGGCGCATCCTGCTGCCACGGGCCGAGGTTGCGCGCGAGGTGCTGGTGGTCGAGCTGCGGCGAGCCGGAGCCACGGTCGACGATGTGGCCGTGTACAGGACCGTCGCGGGCAAGGGATTGGACCCCAGCGTCGAGCGGATGTTGCTGGAGGGCAAGCTGGACGTGGTAACGTTCACCAGCTCGTCTACAGTTAAGAATCTGTTGGCTGCTCTGGACGAGGCAGGGGATGCTGGATCGGCATCCGCTATCGATTTGCTTGAAGGAGCGGCCGTTGCCTGCATTGGCCCAATCACGGCGATGACCGCCAAAGAAATGGGGCTAAAGGTGGATATCGTGGCGCGGGAGTATACGGTTAAGGGATTGGTCGAGGCGATTGAGGAGTACTATCGGGCTGGCTGAAAGGCAGGCGATGGGGCGGGCCTTGCCAGAGCGGCCCTCACCCTAACCCTCTCCCAGAGGGAGAGGGGATACGGAGGGAGAGGGGACAGAACCTTGCAGGAGGTTATGCAGGTGGCTGGTTTTCCGATACAGAGGATGCGGCGGCTGAGGCAGAGCGAGGCTCTGAGGCGTATGGTGAGGGAGACGAAACTAAGCGTCGACGATTTCATCTACCCACTGTTCGTGGCACACGGCCAGAGCGTTAGGGAAGAGATTCCCTCGATGCCCGGCAACTACCATCTGTCGCCCGACATGCTGGCCGGTGAGGTGGTGGAGCTAGCCGAGCTGGGCATCCCCGGGATTTTGCTCTTCGGGCTACCTGCTGAGAAAGACGAGGTCGGGTCGGAGGCTTACGCCGGCCAGGGCATCGTTCAGGAAGCGGTGCGGGTTGTAAAACGCGAAGTGCCAGATCTGGTGGTGGTAACGGACGTCTGCCTTTGCGAGTATACGAGCCACGGCCACTGTGGCGTCATCGTCGAGGGGCACGTCCACAACGATAGGTCGCTGGAGTTGATCGCGAAAACGGCGCTCTCGCACGCGGATGCGGGGGCCGATATCATCGCCCCGTCGGACATGATGGACGGACGCGTTCGCGCCATTCGTGCGAGCCTCGATGCGAACGGGTTCGAAAGCACGCCGATAATGTCATACTCTGCTAAGTACGCCTCCGGGTTCTACGGCCCGTTTCGCGAGGCAGCGGACTCGGCGCCACAGTTCGGGGACAGGCGGGCCTACCAGATGGATCCCCCGAACGTGCGCGAGGCGCTGCGCGAGGTGGCGCTGGATATCGAGGAGGGGGCCGACATCGTGATGGTCAAGCCAGCGCTCGCTTACCTGGACGTGATCGCGAAGGTGCGCGCGATGTGCGAGCATCCGGTGGCTGCCTACAACGTAAGCGGCGAGTTCTCGATGGTGAAAGCCGCGGCGCGCAATGGCTGGATCGATGAAGAAAGAATCACCACAGAGATACTGACGGGCATCAAGCGCGCGGGGGCGGACGTCATCATCACGTACCATGCCAAGGAGATGGCTAAATGGTTGACGAGATAGAGACAAAGGAGACCGGGGAAGGTAAGGTGCAGCCGCGCCTGGTCGCATGGGAGACGACCAGGGCGTGCAACCTGGCGTGCGTACACTGCCGCGCCGAGGCGCAGTATCACGCTGACCCGAACCAACTGACGACGCAAGAGGGATTCAAGCTGCTCGATGAGATCGCTAGCTTTGCCCGGCCGATCATCATCCTGACCGGGGGAGAGCCGCTGCTGCGTCCCGACATTTACGAGATCGCGGCCTACGGGTCGAGGCTGGGGTTACGCATGGTGATGTCACCCTGCGGCACGTCGCTCACGCCAGAGGTCGTCAAGAAGCTGAAGGAATGCGGCATAATGCGCCTATCTATCAGTCTGGATGGCTCGTCGCCGGAGGTACACGACAACTTCCGCCAGACGCCGGGCGCCTTCGAGGCCACTATCCGCGGCATGCGCTACTGCGTCGAGGCAGGCCTTAGCTTCCAGGTGAACACAACGGTGACGAAACGCAACGTGGATGACCTGCCAAAGATACTGGAGACGGTGCTTGCGGTGGGAGCGGCGGCCTGGCACCCGTTTATGCTGGTGCCAACGGGACGTGGCAAGGCCATCCGCGACGAGGAGGTCAGCCCCGGGCAATACGAGGCTACGCTGCTGTGGGTTGAAACGGTATCGCGCACGCAGCCGATCCTCGTGAAGCCAACATGTGCGCCACACTACGTGCGCATTCTGCGCCAGGCGGCGGTGAAGCAGAGGCGTGAGGGAGGCGCGAGCGCGCCCGAGCAAGGGCGATCTCCGGCCGGGCACCCTCACGACGCACGTCACGGGGGCAACGCGCCGCACATGACAGGATACGGCCTGCACACGATCAGCAGGGGTTGCATGGCAGGCGATGGATTTTGTTTCGTTTCGCACCTCGGCGAGGTGCACGGCTGCGGGTTTCTCCCCATCCTGGCGGGGAACGTCCGAGAGAAGCCGTTCCCCGAGATATATCAGAACTCGCCGGTCTTCCGTCTGTTGCGAGATTATGGTAAGCTAGAGGGCAAGTGTGGGGCGTGCGAGTATCGGGCAAAGTGCGGCGGCTGCCGGGCGCGCGCCTACGCCGAGACGGGCAACTATCTGGATGAAGAGCCCTACTGCGTTTACGAGCCGCTCGCGCGCGAGGTGGCCAGATGAGAATCGATAGATCCCGTGACATGTTCGAGGAAGCCAAGCGACATATGCCCGGAGGCGTTAGCAGCCCGGTGAGGGCAGTCCGCGCCGTGGGCGGTCAGCCGCGTTTCGTAGAGCGAGGAGTCGGCTCGCACATCTTTGACGTCGACGGCAACGAGTTCATCGACGACGTCGGCTCGTGGGGCCCCTTGATTCTGGGCCACGCGCCAGAAGAAGTGGTGTCGGCGGTGAAGAAGGCGGCTGATAGCGGCACCAGCTTTGGCGCGCCGACGGCGCTGGAAACGACGCTGGCGAAGATGGTAACCGAGGCGATGCCCTCGGTCGAGGTGGTTCGCTTCGTCAACTCAGGCACCGAGGCGACCATGAGCGCCATTCGCCTGGCGAGGGCATTCACGAGAGCCGATCGCATCATCAAGTTCGACGGGTGCTATCACGGTCACGGCGACAGCGTGCTCATCAAGGCAGGCTCCGGCGTCCTTACGCTCGGGGCACCCGACAGCCCCGGCGTGCCTGTGGCCGGGGCACACAACACCATCTCGGTGCGGTACAACGACATCGACGCGACCAGGGAGGCATTTGACCTTTACAGGACCGAGGTCGCCGCAGTGATTGTCGAACCCATTGCCGGAAACATGGGGGTGATCCCGCCCAGGCGCGGCTTTTTGTCTGGCCTACAGGAGCTGTGCGACGCCAACGGCGCGCTGCTTATCTTCGACGAGGTGATAACGGGGTTTCGGGTATCGTACGGCGGTGCACAACAGCTCTTCGGCATCAAGCCGGATCTGACCTGCCTGGGCAAGATAATAGGCGGCGGATTGCCGGTTGGCGCCTACGGCGGGCGCCGGGAGATAATGGAGATGATGGCGCCCGTGGGTCCTGTCTATCAGGCGGGCACCCTTTCCGGAAACCCGCTGGCTATGACCGCCGGCATCGCGGCGCTGCTGGCGCTGCGGAAGCCCGGCGTGTACGAGCAACTGGAAGCCAAATCAGCTAGGCTGGCCGAAGGGCTGAAAGCTTCCGCCAGAGAAGCGGGCGTGGCCACTTGCAGCACGCGGGTCGGCTCGATGCTCTGCAGCTTCTTCACCGACCAGAACGTGGTGGACTACGCCACGGCCAAGACCTCCAATACCAACCGCTTCGGGGCTTTCTTCCAGACGATGCTGGAGAACGGCGTGTACCTGGCACCCTCGCAGTTCGAGGCGGCTTTCGTCTCGCTGGCCCACACGGACCGGGACATTGAGGAGACGATCAAGGCTGCACAGGTGGCATTCGGGGCGGCGGCGAAGGTGTAGCGATGATCGCAGCCCGAGCGTAGGACAGACAGGCTTTCACGTCCTCCTGGGTCAGCTCGGGGTAGATAGCAAATAGCTCCTGAAGATCCGGCTTAAACGCCAATTGGCTGATTACCTTCTCCACAGGTATTCTCGTGCCCCTTACCACGGGCTTGCCGACCATAGTTTTGGGATCTTGGGTAATCCGATCCCTAAACGTCGTGCGCTCTCTTGCCATCCTCGTCGGTCCTCTCTATGAGTCAAGAAAAGTATAGCAGGTTATAGCCGACAATCAAAGAGCAGATTCGCTTCGCGAGGCAACAATAGCCCGCAGGCGGGCCTTATCCACCTTCGCCAGTCCCCCGACACCTTTGGGTAGCTCGTCGAAAAGCTCAAGATACTCGGGCAGCTTGAAGCGGGCGATCTGCTGGGCCTTGAGGTACTCGACCAGCTCGGGCAGCGTAAGGGTCTCGCCGGGATGGGTGACGACGCAGGCGCAGACCTTTTCGCCGTACTCCGTGTCAGGAATGCCGACGACGGCGACGTGCCTGACCTTGGGGTGTTTCGCCAGCAGGTTCTCGACGTCGACGGGGTAGATGTTCTGGCCACCGCGAATGATGAGGTCCTTGAGTCTGCCGGCGAGAACGAGATTGCCGTCGTCGTCCAGGCGGCCGAACTCCTGCGCGTCGAAGTAGCCGGTGGCCCAAGCCGATGCCTGAAGCTCAGGATTGTCATGGTAGCCGGCGACGGCGTGGAGGCCCCGCACCAGGATGCGACCGACTTCGCCTCTTGGCACGTCGCGGCCTTCCTCGTCTACCAGGCGCAGATCGTTGCCCTCCAAAGCTTTGCCCACAGTTAGCAGTCTTACCGCCTGCGGATCGTCGAAGCGCGTGGCGCAGATGCCACCGTAGTCGGCGGAGCCGTAAGCTTCCACGATTCGTGCGCCGGTGCGGACCTCGATCTCGCGGCCCAGCTCGGCGGCGAGGGGCGCGCCGTGGGTGACGATCACGCGCAGGCTGGGCAGGCGCTGGGGCGAGAGGCCTGGGTGCTTTGCGAGTCTGACCAGCATGGTCGGCACGGCAATGGCCACGGTCACCTGCTCTGTAGCGAGGATCTCCAGCGCCTCCGATTCGTCGAAGTGGCTGGCCAGGACGAGGGTAATACCGAGTTGAGAGCCGAAATAGTAGCCGAGCGCGTTTGAGCTGCCGGTGATCAGTGGCGTGAAGGCGGCTACCACATCCGATGACACGACACCGTAGCGCCGCGCCTGGATGCAGCCGGTAAGGGCTCGGGAGTCGGTGGGAACGTCGACGCACTTGGGCACGCCGGTCGAGCCACTGGTAGTCTGAATCTCGACGATGTCGAAGAAGCCCAGCCTGGTCTCTCTCAGGATGCGAGGCTTCCGCGTGGGCCTCGACAGCAGCTCGGACATGGACAGCACGCCCGGCGGGCAGCTTTCACCGACGGCGACGACGAGTCCCTCGCTCGTTTTCCCTGCGGGCGAGGGAAGGACGAGTCCTTCGCTCGAGCCGCGTTGAAGAAGGCCCGCGACCATACGCGCGCAGTCGGCGCCCCTGTAGTGGGATGGCACCAGGGCTAGCGAGGGCCGCGTATGCTCGACGATGGCCCGTAGCTCGGCCTCCCGGAACGTGATGGGCGCCGTGACGTGGGTGATGCCGGCCTTCTCGCAGGCCACGCGTATTATGTAAAGATCGATGCCGTTGGGCATTTGAACCAACGCAAGGTCATTTCGCGTCACGCCAAGATTGAGGAGGGCTAGAGCCAACCTCTCGGTCTGTTCTTTGACTTGCCGCCAGGTCAAGCGCCTGGCGCCCTCGACCAGCGCCGGCGCGTCCCCGAGCTTTTCGGCGTTACGATCGACGGCGTTGGCGACGGTTAAGGGTGAAACGAGCTTGGCGATGGCTGCCTCGCGGTCGGGGTCGCGGTACATATCAAGTCTCCTGGATGAGCGAAAAAACATCGGCGGAGGTAAGGCGCAACTCGGCGAATAGACCGGGGCGCGGAGACCGCGCCCCTACGCCGGTTGTGCGCACTGGTTCGTCGATAAACTCCCAAGGCCCGAGACAGCGGCGCTACAGGAGTGGCCGGCGGTTATTCTAGCTGCCAGAAAACGGTGTTGTCAAGGGCAAAGCGGTGAGCATACATACGAACGATAGACAGCACTGTAGCTTGAGGCAACTTGCGGTGGTTTGCGCGGGCGTGCTATAATATAGCTAGTCCAAGTCAGTAAGCGTGCTCTGGCTTGGACAATGCTTCGCCAGGCGGGGAGTCGCCGGAGGCGAGGGTATGCCCCCATCGTCTAGAGGCCTAGGACACCACCCTTTCAAGGTGGCGACAGGGATTCGAATTCCCTTGGGGGTACCATCAGACAACTGTGATTGCCGTCTTCCCTCCCCAAACTACCATACCACTGGGATCAGTCGGTAGCGCACCTTCTCTGCGAAACTAGGGAGTGAGTCAGAGGGCGATGGGCGAAGGATTCGACTTCCGCAAGAAGCTAGTAGATGAGGGCGAGGTCGACGACGAGGCCGCGTACGAGTACGCCGAGGAACTGTGCCGGCAGTTTGCGAAATCGCCGGAGGGTGTGGCGCTTGCCGCGCGTGGGGTCGAGCCCGGCTGCTACCTCGAGATCTTCGTGGACCACTCGCTGAGGTACATCGGCGTCAGCCCGGCCGAGATGGACGCGGACGACGTGCGCGAGACTCTCGACGGTTTGGCCGAGAAGATCGCGGCCTCACCGGAGGGTCTCGACCAGGCCATCCCGGAACTGGAGGGTTTCTGTGATTTCGCCGGCCGCGCCTTCGCTTTCGATAAAGCGACTGCCTGGAAGCACGCGATCCACGACCACGCGTCGGCCTTTGGCCGCGCCATTCGCGACACGCCCCGTTGGGGTATGGCCAAGTCGATGCTGATGGAAGGACTGTCCCGGGGTTACGACCTTACGACTAAGGAAGGCATCGACGAGTGGATGCACGTGAAGCAGGCCGAATTCGCCGCGAGGGTCGAATCCGAAAAGGGCTCGGCCCCCTCAGCGATGCCCCTTATGGATCGGCTGCGCAGCATCTTTGGCGGTGTCATCGGTAGAAGCGCACCGGCCGGCAAGACACTCTACATCGGCGACCTCGGCGATGGTGAGCTTGACGGGTCCGCAACGCCAACAAGCATTCGGAAGAAAGAGAAAGCTCGGCGCAAGAAGTCCAAGGCAAGCCGGCGGCGGAACCGGCGTTGACCTGGTTTTCGCGCCGCACGCTGAGCTCAGCGGTGATAGATAGGTCTTGAAGAAGGCCAGGCCCTTGGCCAGCGCAGGCTAGGACAGAAGAAGCCCCCGCCTTCTCGTCTCTTGACATTGTGCCAGACTGACTGTATAGTACTTCCTCGGTTTGCTCTAACCAGAACCTACGATATTTGGCATAGGAGGAGAGGATAGAGGATGCCCACGGATGGCAGCAGCTCCCTCAAGGTGGTTCGCGTCAGCTCCAAGAGCGGCTTCTGGCTGTGGCGCAAGGCTAGATACGAGGTTTACCAAGATGGAAGCAGTGGGATCGGCAGGGTGGTTATCGCGGGCCAGTTTAGAGATCACAAGGAAGCGCTTCGAGCGGCGAGGGATGCTCAAAGACAGGCTAGATAAGGTACGATGGAGACAAAGGGCTCCAGCCGCGCGCTGGAGCCCTTTGTCTTTGACTACCGCTTGCTACCTCTTCTGTGACGGAAGCTACTTCACAATGGCAGCGTACGGCACGTCGTTCCCCGTGAGGTCCTTGTAAGCAAGTTGCAGGAGCTGCACTGAACGCTTGAAGTTGTGAATGGCCGCTGCTTTGCCATCGCTATCCTCAAGACCACGGACAAACCTGTAGTTGTAGATGGCGTTCTTCTGCTTGCCGTCGGCCCTGGCCAGGGCGTTGGCATCGAAGTATGGATGGCCCTTGACCGGCGGTATGCCCGAGTCGGCGATGGCTTGTTGCAGAACACTTAGCAGACCGGCCACCTCGGTTTGAACCCCTTCCACCGCACCATTACCATCGTAGTCGGCCTTAGATGGCAGATTGAAGCTGGCGATTCCACCGTGGCACGACTGGCACGACGCCGTATACTGGAACGCGCCATCGGGGCTGGTCATGTTGAAGGAATGCTCACCCACTTTGAAGCGATTCGGGTCCTTGGCGTCCTCGGGGGTGAGCCACATGTGGCAGGTCACACAGCCGCCCGGTACGGCGCCACCAAACAACAACGTTTGGGGGTCCGAGGGATTCGCGATCGGTGAGTTACCCACGAGAATTCCGTGGGGCGAATTGACTATCTTCTGCCCGTAGTCGACGCCGCCCACATCGCTCAGCATCTCTGCCGCAGGACTGTAGTGCGGGTAAACGCCCTTTGCTGCGTCGACTGCCGTGGTACGCGCGTTGTGGCACTCGGCACAGGTGGCCGACAAGCCAAAGTCCTTAGTCACGCCTGCCACCGCGATCGGAACCCCGACCACGCGCAGTTGGAACTTGTTGTCGTGCGCGTGGGCATCGTGGCAGACCGCGCACGTCACCGTCTGCTTGCCGTTGTCCCACGACGCCGGCTCGGTTGGGTTGGCCACGAACGAGATGTATCCCTTGCCGGAGTGGCAGCGGACACAGTCCTGGCGGCTGGGGCCAACGGGGTATGTCCACGCCTGCGATCCCTCGTCAGAGTGCTTGGCACTCTTCAGCTCCTCGCCCTTGATGTGATGGCCCCCGCCGTTATGGCATACGTTGCAGGTACCTTCGTTGAGGCTGGTGGCCATTTTCGCCTTGGAGGCGACGTGCTCGGAAGCCGGCCCGTGGCAATTCTCGCACTGGATATTGGCCACCGCCTTCAATTCGTCCGGCACAGCGGCCCAATTGCCTGTGCCGGTCTGGATGCTGGACAAAACCGGGAACTTCCATCCGACCCTGGACTGCACTTCGGCGAATCCGCCGTTTTTCGCGCCGATGTAGTAACCGGTGCTGTGACAGCGCACACAGCCCTCGCCGTAGTGGCTGCTAGTCGGGTCCTCTCCACCATCGATCTCACGTGTGAAGATCTTGGCGTGGTTTGTCTTCGACCACTCCGCGAACTTGACGTCGTGACAGGTCTGGCAGTTGCCTTGGGCCACCCCGATGTAGGTTCCGGCCCGGATTTGCACCGACTCCATCGAGCTTCTGCCCCACTGATTACCTGCGACCAGGTCGATCTTGTATACTCCTGGAACATCGGGCACAAACGAGATGATCTCGGCATCCTGTCTGCTCAGAGCAGCTTTGGACTTGCTAGGCTTGGAAAACGTCCAGGCGTACGTCTGGAGCATAGCTTTTGGATCGGCCGAAGCACCTCTAAGGACGACCGGCACGTCGATCGGCACGTTTGGCAGCCCGGTTGCTCCCATCGCGACAGTAGAGGTGGTTCCTGGCAGAGCCGCCTTGATGACGTACGGATCGGCTAGATTAGCCGCCACGGGCAGGATTTGAATCACCGCCACAGGGGGTACGGTCGTCTCTTCCGCCGCTGGCCTGGCAGCCCACAGTGGGCCAGGTTCTCTCACGATCGCCATGTCGGAACCTACATCGAGGGTCCCGACCCCGTCCCGCGCATCGGCGAACCCTAATTGCTGGCCATAGCCAGCTACCGCGAAGAGAGCCACCAAGGCGACGACCAGCAAAAGTAATACGCGCGTGCCATACTTGATTGTCTGCAAAGACGCACCTCCGTGTGAAGTTGGGATGCTAAGTAGCCAGCCCAGGGCGAGGAGACCTCGCCCCTACGCTGTTCTACTTCGCACCAGAACCATAGTTTGCTAGCAACTATCTGTATATGACCGTGTAGGTTGCGTATGCTCCTGCATAGGCAAGTGCCAGACCCACGACCAGCAGCACCGCGTTCACAATCAACTCGGCGACCTGTCTTGTGCCCTGGGCAGTCCCGGAGCGGACCACGATGCCCACAGTATCTTCTCGCCTCACCAGGCCCACCACTCCCGAGAAGGTGAGAAAGAGTCCAAGACCGATCATCGCCCAAAACAGGACAAACGCCAGAGCTATTCCGATGGGATTCATATTGTGCCTCCTTTCGTAGCACCAAACATCGTCACAGCCGCGTAGTACATAGCGTCACCCCCTCGTTATTGCCTCGACAAGCTCGTCGGCTTTGTTTACCACAAGCTGCTGCCGATGATAGATGTCGACGTTGCTACCGTTCAGATTGATGCAGAATACCTTCGCAGTCGGTGCCTCCCGCAGCACCTGGAGTATCAACGTGCCCCCCAGGTTGCGAATCTCGTCGGCGTCGACGATTACAGCCTCAGGATGAAACTGCGCAACCCGCCTGGCGACGTCCAGAGGATCGAGGCTTATCGCCATCACGTCGAGTCCCTTGATCCTTTTGAGCAAGGTTTCGACTCCCTGCGCCAGGAGCGACTGCTTGTATAGAACTGCGATGCGGCGATCCGTCATCCCGAGTCACCTTTCGCGACATTCGGCTTTCGTCCATCAAACATATCGTCCGATCACAGCTACATCGTAACCGTTGTCTGTCGACGTATCTATCGTTCGATGGCTTCATTTCAGGGCCTAAAAAAGGCCCATCCTTTTCGGATGGGCCTCGCATCGATCCCCGCGCATATGGAGCCAGGGCACTATCAAGCCGACACGGAGGATGTATCATGGGTACCAAAGCCCACCAGCACAATCGAATCGACTACTTTTCGCCCGCCTCGCGTCTCTGGGCAATATCCCTTTCCAGATCATCGATAAAGCTGTCCAACTCGTCCACAGACGTGTCTTCCGGCTCCTTTGCTTGTTCGTCATTGACCTTGCTGTCACCCTTCATTTGAAGATGAGCCATGCCGGGCCGCTGGCCAAAAGTCGTCACTTGGATGGCAGTATCCCGTATGGCCGGCATCGTGCGCCGCAGCCTTTGCACTAGCAGGGTCCCGACGAGCAGCGGCACGGCCAGCGGCAGGAAGATCACGAACAGCAGGCCGAGGAGGGGCCCGAGAACCAACACCAGCGACAACGGCGCCTTGATGAAGGTCCGATCACCTCCACCAGGGAGATGGTCGCCATCCTGGGGAATCGACACAAACGCTCCTTCACGCAGGTCAAGATAAGTACCGTCTTTCACGAGCGCTCCGCCGGGAAATCGTTTGAACATCGGTGTTACCTCCTGTCCTAAGTTGAAGTCCGGGAGAGGGCCGACAACGCTGTCGGCCGCCGGATCACCAGGCATCTTTGCCTCGTGCTTTCGAGTTTGGGCACCATCCTCTCCAATCATATGGTAATCTCTGGCAGCAAAGGCGTGAATCGGCAGAACGCCCTGTTTCTGGCGGAGAAAACGGCTCGAAGAACACCCAGTACAGCCTTGAATTAGGAGGGGAAAACGGCCTATTCAGGCGAAGGAAAACGATCTACTTAGTGCGCCCACTCAGGGGTAGGATGGGCAGAATGACACGAAGCCGTATGAAAGCGAGGGGGCAACCACACAGGGGTTGCCCGTACAAGCGATGGGGCAACTACACAGGGTTGGCCGTACAAGGGCGAGGGAGCAACCGCGTGTGGTTGCCCCTGCGAGACGTCGCCGAAGATGTTGCTCGATTGTGCGCTACACTCCGATGAGCCCCATCCGAATCGCGTACTTCACCAACTCGGTGCGGTTGTGGATTCCAAGCTTCTCCATCACGTTCGCGCGATGGCCCATGACCGTCTTCACGCTGAGACACAGTAGGTCGCCGATTTCTTTGTTGCTACGGCCCTCTGCCACCAGCTTGAGCACCTGCTTTTCTCTATCGGAAAGCCTGTCTAATACCTCGGCGTCGCTTTGCCCGTGCGCCCTTCCCACGTAACCGTCGATGACCATCTTTGCCACAGCCGGATCGAGGAACGATTCTCCCCTGGCAACAGCGCGGATGGCCGTGACCAGGTCGGTTCCAGCCGCTCTCTTCAGCACGTATCCCACGGCACCCGCCCTGAGGATTGGGAAGATGTACTCCTTGTTCTCGTGCTGGGTCAGAATAAGGACCTTGCAGCCAGGGCTCTCCTTGCGGATCTCCATAGTCGCTTCCAGCCCCCCCAGGCCTGGCATCGCCAGGTCCATCAGGATTACGTCGGTCCGGACCTCACGAACCCGCTCGATGGCCTCTCTTCCATCGCTTGCCTCTCCCACGACCTCGATGTCGTCGTAGAGGGATAGCAGCGCACGAATACCATCGCGCAAAATGGTGTGGTCGTCGACCAGCAGCACTCTGATCTTTGCCATCGCGATCACCCCCTGTGGCCCAATGGCACCACAATACTCACTCTCGTGCCACCACCCGGCTCGGAGCTGATGTCGAGATTTCCATCCAGAAGGGTGACGCGCTCCCGCATGCCAAGTAGGCCAAAAGCCCCGTCAGAGGTAGACTTGGAAGCGGCACTAACGTCGAAACCATCGCCGTCGTCCTCGATCTCCACGCTCACGCTGGAGTCGTCGAAGCCCAGGGTAACGGCGACATTGTCAGCGTGGGCGTGCTTGGCGATGTTGGTGATAGCCTCCTGCGTCGTGCGGAACAGCGCCGTTTCGACCTCGGGAGGCAGACGCCTTTCGTCGCCACAAGTCTCGATATGGACCTTGACACCGCCAGCCTGGAGCCGACTCTCCGCATACCACTTGATGGCCGGGATGAGGCCCAGATCGTCCAGAAGCGCGGGCCGTAAATCGAAAATAAGCTCGTTGATATTGTCCAGGGTCCGCACGGCAAGACTTTTCACGGTTTCGATTCTTTTCTTCAGTTCTACGCTGCCCCGGTCCGGCGACACCGTCATCGCCTCCAGCGCCACCACGAGCGCAGCCAGGCTCTGGCTGGTCTCGTCGTGCAGCTCGCGAGCGATTCTCTTGCGCTCGTCTTCTTGCGCCGTGATCACTTTCCGCAGTAGCTCGCCGCGTGTCTGGTCCTTGATCACCAGCTCGCCGTACAGCATAGAGAGCTCCCGGTTGCGCTGCTGCAATTCTCCTTCGGATGCTCTGAGGTCTCTGGCCCTCTGCTCGACCCTGCTCTCTAGCTCCCTGTTCAGTCGCTGGAAGCTGTCGAGCGACTCCTTGAGCTTTACACGCATGACGTCAAAGGTCAGCGCCAGGCGACCGATTTCGTCTTCTCCCAGGAACGGCGTTCTGTTGGAAAGATTACCGTTGGCGATCTTCTCGGCCGCGCGCGTCAGGGTAGTAATGGGTCTGACAACGCTTTGGGCCGCACCCCAGGCCAATGCAATCGCGATGAAGAAAACCGGGGTGCCGAAGAGCAGGAACTGTTGCTGCAAGCGGCGGGCGGGTGCCAGTGCCTCGTGCTCGGGCTCGCGGATGACTAGGCCCCAGGGCGCAGCCTGGAGTGGGACGAAGGCCATCACTTCCTGGCCTTTTGTAGCCATAGCTCCGGCGGAAGCTGTCGGCTGGTGGCAGTCGTGGCAGGTACTGACGACCGGTCGCCTTTGTTGAATCAGCCCCGCCATACGGTTGCTATGGTCGCTCTCCTTCAAGACGTCCGAGCGAGTAGACGCCGCAAGCACCATTCCCTTGCTGTCCACAACCTGGACGTAACCAGATGGGCCCAGGCCCATAGGCTGAATGATCTTCTGAAGTCCGGTTGAAGTAACGTCGATATCGCCGCCAACTAGGCCGACCAGCTCGCCTTGCGCATTCTTGACGGGGATCACCATGGAGACGACCGGACGTCCCACGGCTGTAACATAGATGTCCGAGATCACGGGCTTGCCGGTTCCGAAAGCCTCCCTAACGTGGGCATACTGGCTTAGCTCGGGAAAAGGCTCGACCACCGCCGGTTCTCTCCAGAGCGTCATCCCGGCTCTGTCGACCAGATAAACACCATCCCCAAAGATGGTGTGGAAGTACGCGTCGTGCAACGCCCTGCGCTCGGGATCCAAGTCGGCATCCTGGATGTCGACACCGTGAAAGAAGGCGACCCCCTGAAGCACCTCAAGGTTCTGCTTAAGAACATCATCCAGATGTTGGGCGGCAGCCTCTGCCAGATTAAGGCGTTCCTGAAGGGTGCGTCGTGTGCTCTCATCGACGGCCAGCGTGCTCAGCGTGCCGAGCAAAGCTAGCACCACAGCCATGCCCGTCGCTACCAGCACGACTATTCGTCTTTGCAAGCCCCCGTTAGCAAGCATTCGGAACTCCTAATGAACGCACTAACGTTCATAGCCGCACCTCTGGGCTACCGCCCACTCACTGACTCGATTCAGAATACGGCGCCCATTCGTCTTCCCCGTGTATGTGGCCAGTCTCGTCCTGCCCCCCATTGGCAGAAAGAGAGGGCGAGGGGGCCTCGTCCCTACGTATGCCCTGCCGGCCCAGACGTGCCAGGCGCAAGTACTCCAAAGGATGTTCCTCGATCAACCTTCGTTTCGAGATCCTCCCGGTGAAGATAGACGTGTCACCAGGGAACTGAACCGGGCTAAGGTGAACGCTGTAAAGGTGCCACACCGTTATGACGAGCAAAGCCAGGAGCGCTTCCCCACTATGCGCCTCTTTGGCGGCCGGAATGAGCTCACCCGGCAGGAGGCGCGTCGCGAGAACCGGAAACCAGAGGATAGCGCCGGTCGCGATCATTATGAAGTTTCCCAGCACGAGGCCCCAGTACTCGAACTTCTGCCTGTAATCGTAACGATCGAATTTTGGGGGTTCCGGCAACAGCCCAACGGAATACCTGAGCATGCCAAAGGAGTCACGGAAATCCTGAAGCTTGGGGACCATGGATGGCCGCTGGTTACCTCGCAGCAGGCCCAGGACGATGTAGAACACGTGATAGAGCGATTCTAGGACGAGCAGCACGGCGAAAAACCTGTGGATAAGCCTGGTGGTCTCGATGCCGCCCATCAAGAGGATGAGCCAGGACGCCCAGGCTTCGCCGTAGAACTTCTGGGGAATACCGGTAAGGCATAGGCCAAGAAAGGCTACCATCAACAGGAAATGCTCCAAGCGTTGGCCGGGATTGAACCTAACGAATTCCTCGGCCTGTACGAGTTTCGGCTCAGTCGATGCGCGCTCGTTCATCTTCGGGGCTCCATTCTTACCTGTTCCTGGCCAGACGCCAGAGATCGAGCAGGATGTGCAAGGCCAGCCCACCGACCATGGCCGGGATCAGGATCCAGTAGTAGGCTTTCACAAGGTACACGATGGAGGCCTTTTTCAGGCTTGGATCGTAATGCGAAAGCCATGCAGCAGAAAAGTTCTCCGTCGCTTCGGGATGACACTTTTGGCAGGTTTTCGACAGGTTGGCCTTCATGGTCGGCGCAGTTGGATCGTCGGTCTTCTTTATCTCGTGCACGCCGTGACAGTCGGTACAAACCGCCTTGTCGGACCAGACAGTACGAGACTGCTGCCTGGCGAAGCTCACCGTCTTGCCGTGGAAATCGTCGAGATAGGTCTGCAGCACGTTGGAGGAAATGCCATATTTGTCCATAAGCTTCTTGTCGCTGTGACACTTGGCGCAGAGCTCGGTGGAGGCAAGATGAAACGATGCGGAGCTTGCGCTCTGGATGCTGTGAACGCCGTGGCAGGTCGTGCACACGGGCACGTCCGGGTTGCCTTCGTCCAGGAGCGCCCAACCGTGAACGCTGCCGGCGTAGTCTTCGTACACCTTGGTATGGCACCGCCCGCAGGCGTCGGAGATCTTCGCTCGCGGCTCGGCCGGTAGCGCCACGGTGTGCGCGGTGTGGCAATCGGTGCACACCGGCGCGTTTTTCTCGCCGGTGCTGAAGACCTGATAGTGCACGCTATCGAGGGTCTTAGTGTAGTTGGCGAAATGACAGCGCTTGCACGTGTCATATTGCGCGATGACGTAGTCTCGCCGACTGGTCAGCCTGGTTTTGGGATGGGGATACCTGGCGACGTTGGCGTGGCAGTCGGTGCAGGCAAGCTTTCCGCCGTGAACGGACTTCTCATACGCCTCCGGTTGGAGGTAGAGCGACAGTGTCTCGCCGTTTTCAAAGGTCAGCGAGAGGGTCTCCCGCTGGTGGCACTCGAGACACGCAGCGCTCCCCTGAACTCGGTTGCCCTCTGGCAGCGGCTGTTGCTGGGAAGCCGACGGTTTCTCGGATTCTGGCGCCGGCTGGGCAGCAGGAGAAGCGGCACGGGCGACCGGATGGCAAGCCACACACGTATCGTTCCCGCGGCCGAAATGCCCTGCTGTGACCGGCTTGACCCCTCCCTCTCTGTGGCAGGCGAGGCAATCGCCCCGCCCTTCGATCGAATGAGGAGTTCTCTCTTGAGCCAGTGACTCAGTGCGTGCAGGCGACGCCAAGAGAAATGCCAGAGCAAGGTAAGCAAAGGCAAGAATCGCTAGAGCTGATAGACGACGTAAGCGATGTTCCATGTTCAATTCCCCCGAAGATTATCGTAAGACCTTGGAGCTCACACTTCCATCGTTCGATGGCCTTATCTTTGGGGTCCAAAAAAGGCCCATCCGAGCTTGGACGGGCCTATGTGGAAGCAGGGGCACCTAGAGCCACTGGACTAGACAAAGGCGGCCGAGGGGTATCGAATGAACCAGACCTATTGGGTTTGACCTTTCACCAATCCCTCGCGCAGAGCGTAAGCCGTGGCCTGCACGCGGTTCTGCAAATGTAGCTTCTCGAGGATATTGTGCACGTGGTTCTTGACCGTGCGGCGGCTGATACACAGGTGAGCGGCGATCTCCTTGTCGGTAGAGCCATCGCTGAGCCGTTGCAGCACCTCTTTTTCGCGGCGAGTCAGCTCATCCCGAAGCGCCACGGGAGTCTCGGGTTTGCGAGTGAGCTGAGCGAACTCGTTCAGCAGCTTGCGCGCCATCCCCGGCGAGATGGGAGCCTCGCCCCGAAAGACACCCTTCAGCGACTCAAACAACTGCTCAGCCTTCAACGTCTTCAAGAGATAGCCCTCGGCTCCGCTCTTGATGGCCTCGAAGAGGTCCTGGTCATCCTCCGATACGGTCAAGATTACGATTCTGGTGTGAGGAAGCTCCTGTTTTATTCTGCGCGTGGCCTCCAGACCGTCAACGCCGGGCATCTTCACGTCCATAAGGATCAGGTCGGGAAGGATGTCCCTGGCTCTCTCCAAGGCCTCCTGGCCGTTTGCCGCCTCGCCCACCACCTCGATACCTGGCTGAGAAGACAGCAGGCTGGCGAGGCCCTGTCGAAATAAGGCGTGGTCATCGACTAATAGCACGGTCGTGGTTTCTGTTTCCATTTGCGCTCCTCCCAAATTCAGCTTTGGGTATTACAATAATCACTTTCGTGCCCTGCCCCGGGGCCGTGTCGACGCTGAAACGCGCCCCTATTTCTTCGGCCCTCTCGCGCATAGTGTGAAGGCCGAAGCGTCTGCCCTTCTGCTGGCTTACCTGCGCCATTTCAAACCCACGGCCATCGTCTTCGATAGAAATTCTGATGCCATCCTCGACGCTTTCGAATGTAACTGTCGCTCGCTGCGCTCCCGCGTGCTTCCTGACGTTGGTCAGGGCCTCCTGAACAATGCGCAGAAGCTGAACCTCCGCGATAGGCGAAAGCTGAAGCTCGACGCCTTCGCCCAACACCATCTCAGTGCGAACTCCCGCCTGGTCGCCGAACCTGGATAGATACTTGTCGAGCGCCTCAAAGAGCCCGCCGTCGGATAGGCCTGTCCTGAGACTGAGAATGGACTCGCGCACGTCCGCGCAGGCGCCCCTGACCGCGCCCGCCATTTCGCGTAAGCCCGCCCTGGCTTTGGCCTGCTCTTCGTTTGAAAGCCAGCGCTCGACCTCGATTATCTTCAGCCCAAGATAACCCAGGATCTGCCCGAGACTGTCGTGCATCTCCCTGGCGATTCGATCCCGCTCCTCCAGGATGGCCAGTTGCTTGTTCCGCTCCTCGATTTCCATGCTCCTCTGCTCGATACCCGCCTCGAGCTCCTTGTTCCATTCTTCGAGCTGCCGCTTGGCGAGCAACTGCGCTTCGAGGGCATTTTGCTGCGCCTCGAAGCGCTCCCTATCGGCCCTCTCGAGTTGGCGCCGCTGCTGAATCTCGAATATGCTGAGAATACGCACGATGCAATAAGTGATCCCGACTGCTGCCATTGCCCGAAACACCTGCGGCGGGACCAGGGTCACGGCGAAGAACGAAGCGTAGTTCAGCACTGACGCGGTGAGTGGTCGGCCGGGCGGGACGACCAAGCCGGCTACGAAGGCATTGAAGCCGAAAATCACGGCGGCCCACAGCGAATAGCGCGTGAGAGCCGGCAGGCGCATCGCCTTGAACACCGGGCGCTGGCTCAGCATGGCCAGACCGGCCAGCACCGAGCCCGGCAGGTACAACAGGTACCGTGCCCAGATGTCGGCGCTAGTGACCCATTCGCCGCTCAACGCCAGATACTCCTCTGATTGCCCGGGGTGGCACTGCAGGCAAGAACTGACGCCGGCCACGGCCTCGGCGCTGGGAATTCTGTAGAGGTGCGGGACCACGAAGCTGAACAACCAGCCCGCGAAAAGAACAAAGGGCACCCAGCGCAGCCAGTGGTGTCTGCGAAGGGTCGTAATTATCAGACCCACGGCAAACTGCAGCAGGGAGACGGTGGAAAAAGCCATAAGTATTAGCTTGGTCACGCGCATAGAGAAGACGTTGAACGCCAGAGGCGAATCCGCAAAAATGAGCGAAAACATCTCGATCCACTCGACGGCGCTGTGGAGTATGCCGAAGGCGGCGAGATACTTCAGGCTGGAGACAAGGACCAGAGCGGTTGACCTTCTGGATTCCAGCGCGACCGCGAGACCCATAGTGAAGAAGGCCAGACCGTAAACAAAGAACACGAGGATCAGGAAGTTTGAGTTAAGCTCCACGATACCGGTCATGTACGCCCGCCTTTGGGTGCTGCATGCCACGCGTTACGGTGCTCGATCCGAACGTACCACGTGTTTCGTCCGCATAAAGGCATCGCTCGTGTTCCGGAAGCCGACGCCATCGTCAGCATTCGCGAAACCATTATATCACAAGTGACAAGCGATCGGGGCGAAGTGGAAGTCCCGTGCGCATCAACCTAAGGTCAATGCCGATTTGAGGGATATCGGCTGGGGACATAGTTAACGTAGGGGCGAACGGCGAAATTGTTGCATAATGTGCTCGTTCTCGAACAAAGGGGGCGTTTTCTGCTACCGTTGGCGGTGTGAACGCCAACTTGGCCTATTCTATCGCTACCCCATTCGTCTATT
>JACQUC010000118.1 GCA_016210495.1 Chloroflexota bacterium | reverse complement strand
GTCCCCCAACCTCTGTGCTCGCTACCCCTTCGTGTTTTCGTCCCAATTAGGCGCCCACGTACCCTCCCCTCGTATCTTTCCGTGCCTTCCGTGTGTTCCGTGGTTCCGACCCCTCGTGCCTCTCCGTGTCTCCGTGCCTCCGTGGTTTCGTCCTTCCGATCCCCGGCAAACAGCGCCTGCCTCTTCGTCATAATATGCCCTTCCATCCTGTCCGCTGCCCGCACCGGGTCTTCCTCCACCAGCACCTTGCCGCCCGTGAGCCCCTCGATGTCTTCTGTCAGCAATTTCACCACCAGCGGGCTTCCTCCAATCGGCGGGGTTGGCCCGATATGTGTCAGCAGCCCCAGAGCCACCGCGAAGAACCCGTCCACCACAGCCTTCTGTTCAAGATACTCCGGTGCCGAGGCGACCACCGGCAGTTGGCTCGGGTCGACGCCCATAGCGGCCGCTATCGCCGTCACCGCCACGCCGATGCGCCCGATGTCCACGCACGAACCGAAGTTCAGGCACGGCGGCACGCCCAGCGCTTCGCACACGGCGCGCAGCCCCGGCCCTGCCATAGCGGCGGCCTCGGGGCGCATCAGCCCCTCTATCTGCGTCGCGCTGCTCACGCACCCGGCGTTGATCACCAGTATGTCGCGCGCGATCAGCTCGCGACTCAACGCCACGCTCACCGTATCGTGTCCGTTCCGGGTGTTCGTGCAGCCCACCACCGCCGCGATACCCTTGATGCTCCCCGCCTGGATGGCCTGCAGCAGCGGCTCGATGCTGCCCCCCAGCGCCCGCGCGATCGACTCCACCGAGAAGCCAGCCACCACCTTCTGCTTGTACGGAGGAATGAAGATGCCGTTCTGGCGCTCTCCGTAGGCCTCCACGGCCATCTCGATGAGCTGCCTCGCCTGCTCCGACGCTCGCTCGGGATCGAAGTCCACGTGCTCGGTCACGCCCGCCATCCTGACTACCCTGTCGACCGAGACCAGTCGTGTGTGGAAGTTGCGCGCCATTTGATACAGGCCCGGCGTGGAGCAGTTCAGATCCATCATCACAAGGTCCACCGCTCCCGTGGCAACCATGTACTCCTGGTTGATCCAGTTGCCGGTCTGCCCGGCGTAGCCCGCGGCCGACGACGCCGACCGTTGCATCAGTTCCTGCCCCGTACACATCGAGCCGTAGACTTTGACCCCCGATGCGCCGGCCGCTCGCGCCAACCTTTGCATCTCCTCCGTCTGCGCTGCCTGCAGCACCGCCGTGGCCATCAGCGGCACGTGCCCGTGGGCGATGATGTTCACTGCCGTCGGATCGATGATGCCGAGGTCGGCCTCTGAAGTGGTCGCCTGCGGTGTCCCCAGCAAGATATCCTGCAAAGTGATCGTGGCTACCAGTCCCATGTATCCGGCGGCAATGGACAGCCGCAGCGCCGTGAGCAGCAGGTCGACAGGGTCCGTGTTAATAGACGTCATCGATTTTGTCAGCGCATCCCTGATCTCCGAAAGGGGCCCGCCGGGGATGATGCCCATCTCCTCCCAGGCCCTCAGTCGCGTCGGCGGCGCCAGACGCTGCACCAGCGCCAGCGGCTCGTCTGCTCCTTTGCGCAGCTCCGCCAGAATCGTCCTGGCCAGGTTCGCCGCCAGCTCGGGCGTTGGCTGCGAAGCGTCGAGCCCGAGGGCTTCCGCCACATCGCGCAACTTGGCCTCATCGCCGATGGGGAAGGGGGCCTTCCCCTCCGCCGAGGCGATCATAGTCTTGGCCAGCTCCTCCAGGTGATGTGTGTAAGCTGCTGCGCCGTGGGTGGCCAGGCGCACCAGGTTTCTGGCGACGATCGTATCGGCCGTGGCGCCACAGATGCCCTCTTTGGCCCTTGGCGTGATGCGGCACGGCCCGTGGCTGCACAGTTGGCAGCAAACCCCCGTCATACCGAAGTTGCACTGTGGCTGCTGCGCCTGGTGTCTATCGAATATCGTGGGAATCTCCATTTCCCGCGTCCGGCGGTACATCTCCTGCGTAGAGGCGTGGACCGAGGCCTTGCGAACTCCCCCCTCGTCCAGTGGTCCAATCATCTATCTAAACTCCTCCTCGAGCGATAATCCGTCTTCCTACCTGGCCAACGCCGGCCATTGGATGACCGAAAATAATAGCATATTCCGCCAACATCCTGCCGTGACTCCAGTCACTAACTTCACATAACTTCAGTTCTGAGAGCCAACCCCCAATACCTGGCCCTTTCCATGCTTACTAGCAATGGCCATGAAGCTATGCTACACTTATGCACGGATCGCAGGTATCCTGGTTGACACTACCCACGTCTCTGCCCTACAATGAGCTTACATACGACGCGAGGAGGCCCATAATGGCGCTTCAGCTCACGCGCAGACGATTCACGGTGTCGGAGTATCACCAGATGGCCGAGGCGGGCATCCTGGGTGAGGACGATCGCGTCGAGCTTATCGACGGCGAGGTGACCGAGATGACGCCCATAGGCCGTCGGCACGCCGCCTGTGTGGCGCGCCTGAACAAGCTTTTTGTCCAGTTGCTTGGCGATGCCGCTGTGGTTTGGCCCCAGAACCCGGTGGATGTGAGCGAGTGGTCAGAGCCCCAGCCGGACCTGGCGCTCCTCCGTCCTAGCGCGGACTTCTACGCCGCGGGGCACCCCACGCCCGTCGACGTCTTGCTGCTCGTCGAGGTAGCCGAGAGATCCGCCGGACAAGACCGCCGCATCAAGGTGCCTCTCTACTCGCGCAGTGGCATCCCCGAGTTCTGGCTGATAGACCTGCAAAAAGAGATCGTCACCGTCTATCGTGACCCGACGCCCCGTGGCTACAGCACCTCGCGGGTGTTCCGTCGCGGCGACCAGATCGTCCCGGCCGCCTTTCCCGATCGATCCCTCGACGTCGCCGCCATCCTGGGCTGACCCTCTCAGCGGGCCAATCAGATAATGGTCAACTAACCCGCCGCAGGGCGGGTTTCGTTTCGGTTGCCCGCGACTTTAGTCGCCGGGCGGCCGCCCCCTCCACGCCCGATACAGCACAATCGATCCCGCCACCGCCGCGTTCAGGCTGGCCACGTGGCCCCGCATCGGTATCCTCACCAGGAAATCGCACTTCTCCTTGACGAGCCGGCTGACCCCTTTCCCTTCCGCGCCAACCACCAGCGCCAGCGGCATGTTCAGGTCCACCTCGTCGAACGCATCCTTCCCGCCCATATCCAGCCCGACGACCCAAACCCCGCGCTTCTTCATCGCTTCGATCGCCCGCGCGAGGTTGGTTTCCTGCGCCACCAGCAGGTACTGCACCGCTCCCGCCGAGGTCTTCACCACCGCCGCCGAGATGCCGGCCGCGCGGTGCTTGGGGATGACTACGCCGTGAGCGCCCACCGCCTCCGCCGTGCGTAGCAGCGAGCCCAGATTCTGAGGGTCTTGAACGCCATCAAGAACGAGGATGAGAGGCGGCTCGCTTCTGTCCTGTGCCCTGGCGAGGATGTCCTCCAGCGTGGCGTACCGGAACTCGACCACCTCCGCCAGCACCCCTTGATGCTTGTCCGTGCCGGAAATGCTGTCCAGCGCGCCACGGTCCAGACTCTGAACGGGGATCCCCTGGGCTTTGGCCGCCTCGACTATCTCGCCGATTACCCTCGCCCGCTCGATCCCCTCTGCCAGCAAGACCCGCTTCACCGAGCGCCCCGCCCTCAGCGCCTCGTACACCGGATGCCGTCCCCAGATTACTTCCGCCGCCAAACCGTCCCCTCGGGCCTATCCTCCAGCACGATCCCCAGCTCCGCCAGCTTCGTCCGAATCCCGTCGGCCAGCGCCCACTGCTTTGCCTTGCGCAGGTCCTGCCGGACGCTCACCAGCAGATCGACGAACGGCCTCACTTGCAAGGCCTCCTCGATCTCAGCCTGCTCGAGACTGAGGCCAAGCACGCTCGACAGCTCGGCCAGTGTTCCCTGCGCCTCCTTCAGGCCCTCGCCAGAGATACCCTGCTCCCTGGCCCTGTTGATTTCCCTCGCCAGATCAAATAGACCGGCCAGCGCCGCAGCCGTGTTGAAGTCGTCGTCCATCGCCTTCACGAAGCCGTTGCGCGCCTCCTGAACGGCCGCCGCGAGACCCGGCGCACTTGCCGTCGTCGCCTTACCGGCTTCGTGCCCCTGCATCGCGTTGCGCAGTCTCTCCACGCCCCGCTCGGCCGCCACCACCGCCTCGTCGGTGAACGTCAGCGGCGCACGGTAGTGCGACGAAAGCACGAACAGGCGCAGCCCGTCCGCGCTGTACCTGGCCAGCGCCTCCTTGATCGTGATCAGGTTGCCCAGCGACTTGGACATCTTCTCGCCGCCGAGCTGGAGCAGCCCGTTGTGCAGCCAGTACTTCACGAACGGCTTCTTACTCGTGAAGCACTCCGACTGCGCGATCTCGTTCTCGTGATGTGGAAAGATCAGGTCTTGACCCCCGCCGTGGATGTCGATCTGTTCGCCCAGGTAGCGCATAATCATCGCCGAGCACTCGATGTGCCAGCCCGGCCGTCCCTTGCCCCACGGGCTGTCCC
>JACQUC010000113.1 GCA_016210495.1 Chloroflexota bacterium | reverse complement strand
TGAGCCCATTCCGCGGCCGTTGGCGGACGCATTGGCCGAGGTAGATCGTCAAATCGTGCAGATCATCGACCGGGCCAAACTGGGCAAGGCTGCATGAAACTTGACTCATTCGTTAAGATCTCGTCATATGAAGATATCTAGAGCCAGCGATATGGTAATCAACAGGAAACGACACTTCGTTGCGGTGACCATCTCTCCCTCCTTGGACTGATCATCTCTACCGCTCTTTTTCCAACCACTTCGCGTCCTAGCGAAGCTTGGCCTAGCCGTCCTGATGCTTTGGCGCATCTATTCTAGCAGTCAAAATAGGACAATGCAATGGTATTTGAGGGCTTAAGGAGGGCTTATGCGGTCTGTGCCCAGCACCCCATCGGTCTTGCCCGCCGCGCGCAGGCGCGGGCGGGCGCGTCCACTTGTAGCCGAAGGCTTCAGCCTGCTCCGCCCTCGCGGAGCGGGGCGCGCGCCCTTGCTGTACCAGGCTGGCCCCATACCGGCCTCGCCACAGCATACGCCCCCAGTATGCATAGACCTCTCGGTACACGAACAGGCACGCGCCCGCCTGAGGCGGGCGGCTACGAGTGGATGCGAACCGCGGCCCTATTCGTCCCACTCCCTTGGCTGCAGCGGCCGTACCAGCGGCGCTAGATTTTCGTCGGTCACCACCCTGGGCCTGGTGTCCCGGTACTTGAAGCTCGGCGCGTTGGCCAGGTCTTCTTTGTTCAGCACCATGCGCCGAAACCGCTCGTAGTTGGCCAGCTCGAAGTTCGGCGTCTCGGCCAGCGCCCCGTGAGGGCACACCTCCACGCAATCGCCACAGTAGATGCATCGCCCGACGTCGAGCTCGTACGAGTCAAGGTCCCTCTCGCGCAGCATCAGCGCCCCCGTCGGGCAGGTCTCCGCGCACGCGCCGCACGACACGCAATCGGTGTCGTGCAGTGACACGTTGAACGGCGTGGTGACGATGGTGTCGAACGCCCTGCCCATCATGCCGTAGCAGTTCGCGCCGATGACATCGCGGCAGATGCGCACGCACTGCGTGCAGTTGATGCACTTGTTGGGATCCCGCAGGATGAAGCTGTGCGTCTGGTCGGGCTCGTAGTCGTGGTAATCGCGTGCCTCCGCGTTGTGGAACCTGTTGTCCTGAAGGCCATACTCCAGCGACAGCCGCTGCAAATGGCACTGCCCGGCGGCTGGACACGCGCACTGCAGGCATCGGGCTGCCTCGCTCTCCACCTGCTCCTCTGAATAGCCCAGCTCGATCAGCCGAAAGTTGAGCCGTCGCTCCTCGTAGGGTAGCGCGGGCATCGGTATACGCGGCATGAGAGGCTTGTACGGCACGATGTCGATCAGGTCGGGCTTCAGCTCATCATCCTGGAATCGCCTGGCCGCCGTGTCCATTTCCTCACCCTTCAGGAACGCGTCAATAGCCTTGGCCGCCCGCTTGCCGGCGGCAACCGCCTGGATCACCGTGGCCGCCCCGATCGTCGCATCTCCCCCGGCGAACACCCCCTTTCGACCCGTGTGATAGCTGTCCGGATTGCACACGATGCACTGCCTCGCGCTGGCCTCGATATCGTGCTCTTTGGCCAGAAAGCCGAGCTCAGGCGTCTGCCCGATCGCGGCGATGACCGTCTCGGCCTCGACGATGAACTCCGAGCCCGGCACCGGCACGGGCCTCCGCCGACCCCTGGCGTCCGGCTCACCCAGTTGCATCCGCACGAACTCCACGCCGGCCGCTCGACCGTCCTTCTCGACGATGCGTACTGGTCCGGCCAACAGCTCCAGTCGCACGCCTTCGTGTTCGGCGTCGTCTACCTCGGTGTGGTGAGCGCCCATCTCCTTGCGTGAGCGGCGGTAGACGACCGTCACCTCCTCGGCGCCCAGTCGCTTCGACGTGCGCGCCGCGTCGAAGGCCGTGAAGCCACCGCCGATAACCACGACCCGCCGTCCGACGTTCACCTTTTCGCCAAGCGCGACCCGGCGTAGCATCCCGACCGCCGGCCATACTCCCGGCAATCCCTCGCCCTCGATCTCGAGCGCGTTGCTCTCGTGTGCCCCTATTCCCAGGAAAACCGCCTCGAATCCCTGGGCAAATAGGTCGTCCACGGTGTAATCCCGGCCAAGCTCGGCATCGCACTCCAGCTCCACGCCCAGTCGCCACACGCACGACATCTCCTTGTCGAGCATCTCCTTCGGCAGGCGGTACTCCGGGATGCCGTAGCGCATCATCCCGCCTGGCTTCGGCAAAGCCTCGAAAACCTTTACGCTGTGCCCCCTGAGCGCCGAGTAGTAGGCACAGCTCAACCCGGCCGGCCCGGCGCCCACCACGGCGATGCGTCGCCCCGTCGGCGCCTGTTGCGGCCACGGCGTCGGCGGATCGTCCAGCACGCTCTCCCCGGCGTACCCGTGGCACTGGCAGATCGATATCGCTTCTTCCACCAGCTCGCGCCGGCACACGGTCTCGCACGGGCGCGGGCAAACCAGGCCCAGCGCGTACGGGAACGGCAGCACCTCCTTCACCAGCCGCGCCGCTCCCCGATGATCGCCCTTGACGATCAGCTCCAGGTAGCCGGGGATGTCGATGTGGGTTGGGCAGCCGATCTGACACGGTGGCTGGCAGTAGGCGTTGTGGTCGGATAGCATCATCTCGAGCACAAACCGCCTGATACCTTTCACCCGTTCGGTATCCGTCCTGATGACCATGCCGTCTTCCACCGGCGTTGTACAGGCCGGCAGCGGTCTCTTGAAGCCCTCGATCTCCACCACGCACATCCGGCAGCCGGCCATAGGCTCTAGCTTCTCGTCGTTACACAGTGTTGGGATGACGATGCCCAATTGAGCGGCCACTTCCAGAATCGTGAGCCCAGTTTGGGCCTCGACCAACCTGCCATCTATCTGTACGCGGACCATCTTGTTCTCTGCCGGCGGGCCGAACTCCTGCGGCGCCACCCTGTCCTGCACGAGGCTCACAGGACGGTCCTCCTCTCGTACCGGTATCGCCGCGTGGCCGCGCAGTCACCCGTGGGGCAGCGTTTGGCGTCCACGTGTGCGTGGTACTCATCCTCGAAGCCCTGGAGCGTGGTCAGCACCACATTGGGCGCGTCGACGCCAAAGCCGCACAGCGACCCGTCGGACACCTTCGTCGCCACATCCTTCAGCGTATCAAGATCCGCCGCCCGCCCGAGGCCGCCCGTTATTCCCTCCAGAATGTCGGCCATCCGCTTCGTGCCCAATCGGCAAGGAACACACTCCCCGCACGCCTCCGTGCATAGGTAGCTCATCTGCTGCCGTGCGAAGCCTACCATGCAGGTCTTCTCTCCGATCGCCCTGATCTGCCCGGAGCCCAGGATCGTTCCTGCCGCCTCCAGCGTCTCGAAATCCAGAGGCGTATCCAGCGCGCTGCTCTTCAGGCATCCGCCCGTCGGTCCTCCTACCTGGATGGCTTTCAGCTTCTGCTCGCCCGCAGGCCCGTTGCCTGTTCGCGACAGTATCTCGCCCAGCGGCATCCCGAAGGGCACCTCGAACAGCCCTCGATGCTCTGCGTCACCCGTTATCGCCACGACCTTCGTCCCGGGGCTCGCGGAGCTACCAATCGACGCGAGAGCGCTGCTCGCGTTCTCCAGCACCCACGGGACGCAGGCCAACGTCTCGGCCGAGTTGATCGCCGTCGGTTGGCCCCACAGACCGCTTCTGGTCGGATAAGGAGGACGCGGGCGAGGCATCGCCCGTCGGCCCTCGATCGCGGCCAGCATCGTCGTCTCTTCGCCACCCACAAAGCCGCTCCAGCCGAACGCCACCTGGACGTCCACCCCCCCCGTGGAGATGCCGCGCTCCCACCTGCCATGCATCCTTTCTTGCTCATACGACGTTGCCATCGACCGCGTAGGGGCGCGGTCTCCGCGCCCCGCATCCTCGTCTCCGCGCCCAGGCCCCAATATCCCCCTCTCCCTCGCCGCAACAATGGCCCGGCGCATCCTTGCCACCGCCAGTGCCACCTCGCCCCGGCAATACACATATGCTCGATCAGCCCCACAGGCATAGGCGGCGATCGACAGCCCTTCGAGCACCCGATGCGGGTTCTGCTCCAGCAATGTTCTACCGACAGGCGCGTCGACGTCCGCATCGTAGGCGTTGCACACGACGAACCTCTGCTGCTTTTCGGCGGCGGCAGCCACCAACCGCCACTTCTCCGCCGTTCTGAAGCCGGCTCCGCCGCGGCCTCTTAGCCCGCTCCCTGCAACCTCGTTCAGCACTCCTTCGGGGCTCATCTCCATCGCACGGCGCAGCGCCGCGTAGCCGCCCTTGGCAACGTAGTCCTCGATGCTCTCCGGATTCACTTCGCCGCACAGATGCAGGGCAATGGCAGGAAATTGTGAGCTAGTCAACTTCCGCGCCTCCCTGCGCCCGCGGCGACCTGCCTTCGGTCGCCTCGCTCGTCTTACCGGCCACCGGCGGCTTGAGCCGCAGTTGGGGGCAGACAGTGGCGGCGGCGTAGATGTCGCTGACTCCTTTGTCCAGCGCCTGCGAGATGCGCAGCACTGCCGCGCGCGGAACGTAGCCATAGATCGACTGCACCCGGTTGAGCAGGTCGATCAGATCGTAGCTTTGGCCGCGGCTCGCCTCCAGCAGCTCGTCCACCTTCGACATATCCAACAGGAACTCCTGCTCGACGCCCGGCACCTCCATCGGTACTGACAAAGGTCGCCCCTCATATGGGGCAGGTATCGCCATCCGCGGGCCGTAGTAAGCGCTTTTGGTCCGCGGGCGAAACAGCGGTCTTCGGCGAAACGCGTTTCGCTCGCTGTAGCTGATCGTGATCGCCCTCGGGGGGCAAACCTTTTCGCACAGCAGACACGCCTCGCACTTCAGAACACCCGTCTCTGGCTCAGTTGTCAACTGGATCAGGCCACGGCTGCGCTCCGGAAGCTCTCGTTTCTCGTACGGGTACTTCCTGGTCACCTTGCTCTTCAGCGCGTGCTCCAGCGTGACCTTCATTCCCTTCAGAATTCCCAGCATCCCTACCTCCTCAGCGCGCCTTCGGTGGCTCGTGGGGATCTCGCCGGCTCCAGGTCGCTTCCTGCACCCGCCGCCCTGGCCACGCCGCCGGTTCGGAGCCGGCCCCTCGCTCTTGCCCTCGCGTGCAGCACGCTGCGCTCTATCCTCGGCAGCAGCACGATGAATCCGATCAACATCAGCCAGCTCAGCACGCCGAGCGGCAGCTCATAGCCAGTCGGGAACAGCAGTACCACGATGCCCGTGATGCCGATGTTCAGCAGCGTCAACGGGATGAGCCCTTTCCAACTAAACTCCATCAGTTGATCCGCGCGCAGTCGAGGCAGCGTTGCGCGTATCCAGATGAAGACGAACTGCAGGAAATACAGCTTGATGAGGAACCAGACGAGTCCCGGCAACACCGGCCCCTGCCACCCGCCCAGGAACAGCGTCGCGGCGATGGCCGATACAATGACCATGTTCCCGTACTCGCCAAGGAAAAACATCGCCCAGCGCATGCCGCTGTACTCGGTCATATTGCCGGCCACCAGCTCGGACTCCGCCTCCGGCAGATCGAAGGGGTTCCGATTCGTCTCTGCCAGCGCGCACACGAAGTAGGTGAGGAACGCCAAGGGCTGGATCAGAAAGAACCAGTACTGCCCCTGCGCCTGGACGATGCCCGTCAAGGACAGCGTGCCGGTCATCATTACTATAGCCACCAGCGACAGCACCATCGGAATCTCGTAGGAGACCATCTGCGCCGCCGCTCTCATCGCCCCCAGCGCCGAGTACTTGTTGTTGGAGGCCCAGCCGGCGGTAACTATGCCTATCGTGCCTGTCGAGCCCAGCGCCACGACGAAGAGCAAGCCGACGTTTAGATCGGCCGCCACGAGGTTTTGCGCAAACGGTAGCACGACGAAGCCGCCCACGACGGGCGCGAAGAAGATCAGCGGCGCAGCTAGGTGCAGTATTTTGTCGACCCGGCCGGGCACGAAGTCCTCCTTGACCAGCAGCTTCAGAGTGTCGGCTATCAACTGTAGGGTGCCCCACTTGCCCGTGTGATACGGCCCCAGGCGATCTTGCATAAAGGCCATTATCTTGCGCTCGGCGTAAACCATGACGAGGGTATTCAGAGGCATAAAGATGAAGACCAGCAGCAGCGCTATGACCAGTCGCACCAGTTCCATCAACTGGGGAGGTAACGGCGGCAAGGTCATCTATCCACCTCGCCGAGGACGACGTCGATGCTGCCAAATATCGCCACGACGTCGCCTAGCTTGTGGTCCCTAAGCAGCTCCGGCAATATCTGCAAATTCACGAACGAAGGCGCTCGCACTTTCATTCGGTACGGTCGGATCGACCCGTCGCTGACCAGGTGCATGCCTAGCTCCCCCTTGGAGCTCTCGATACTAAAGTACGTCTCTCCCTTGGGCGGTCGAAGCACGTGAGGCATCCGTGCCCGGACCGGACCGCCGGGCAGGCCGTCGATAGCGCGTTGAATCACCCTGATGCTCTCCCGCATCTCCGCCAGGCGCACCTCGTACCGCGCGAACGCGTCGCCACCCTCTGCCATTTGCGGCACCACACCTATTTCCGGGTAGGCACTGTACGGCTTGTAGGTCCGAATATCGAAGTTGATGCCCGAGGCCCTGATGTTTGGGCCGCTTATGCCGTACGCAAGGCCCATATCCGGCGGGATGATGCCTACTCCCACGGTACGCGCCAGGAAGATCTCGTTGCCCGTGATCAGTTCCTCGTATTCGTCGATATTCCCCTGGAAGCGCTTCAGGAAGTCGGCCAGCTTCGCGATGAAGCCGCGAGGAAGGTCGAACAACACACCCCCAACGCGGTGAAAATTGAAGTTCATACGGCTGCCGCAAAGCTCCTCGAACATGTCCAGGATCTCTTCACGATCGCGAAAACAGTAGACGATCGGTGTGAAGGCGCCGAGGTCTAGCAGGGCCGTGCCCAGGTAGACCAGGTGGCTAGTGCAGCGACTAAGCTCGTCCACAATCACGCGAATGTACTCGCCGCGCCGAGGCGCTTCCAGCCCCATCAACTGCTCCACTGCCCCGACGTAGGCGTGCTCGTTGAGCATAGCGGCCAGGTAGTCGAACTGATCGGTGTAGCGTATGCCCTGGAGATACGTCCTGTTCTCGAAAATCTTCTCGATCCCTCGGTGCAGGTAGCCCATCACGGGCTTGCACTCCACCACTGTCTCGCCGCTCAGCCTCAGCACGAGGCGCAAAACACCGTGGGTGCTGGGGTGCTGTGGCCCCATGTTGAGAATCATCTCTTCGGTCTGCAGATGAGCGGCGTGAAGATCGGATAGCTCCACGACCGGGAGTTCTTCCGTCATCGCTCACCCTCCGCCGGCCTCCGCCCCTTCGGCGCCGGATACGATTTCAGCATCGGATGGCCCTCAAAATCGTCGTCCAGCATTATTCGTCTCAGGTCCGGATGGCCCTTGAAAGTAACCCCGAACAGATCGAAGACCTCCCTCTCTTGCCAGTTGGCCGTCGGCCAGATCGACACCACCGAGTCTATCGCCGGCGCATCGGCCGGGATAGATGCTTTCAGACGCAGACTCAGGCGACTGGGCAGCGAGTGCAGGTGATAGACCATCTCGATTCGCGTGCGCAAATCCACCGCGCTGATGCAGCTCAAGTAATCGAACGCGGTGTGCTGATTGTCCCTTAAATAGGCTCCCACCCGCAGCAATCCCTCGGGCCTCACCACCAGCTCGATCCGGTTCACCTCAGCCAGACGAGCCATCACCACGTCTTCCCCGAGGTCGAGCCGTATCCGCTTCATCGCCTCGGCCACATCCTGCGCTATCCCAGCCTCTCGACGCATTAGCCTCTTCCCCTCTATTGACCTTCCCCCGCCACCAGCTTGTGCTGAATCTGAATCTTATCCCGCAGTCTTAGCACTCCCTCCAGGAGTGCCTCCGGCCGGGGTGGTCAGCCGGGCACGTAGACGTCGACCGGCACCAGTATGTCGACGCCCTGTACCACGTAGTAGGAATCCCAGAACTCTCCGCCACTCGTGGCGCAATTCCCCATGGCGATAACCCACTTCGGCTCTGTCATCTGCTCGTACAGCCTCCGCAGGAGCGGCCCCATCTTGGTCGTCACGGTGCCAGCCACGATCATCACGTCCGCCTGACGGGGGCTGGCCCGAAACATCTCCGCCCCGAAGCGCGCCATATCGTGATGGGCGGCGCCGGTCGCCATCATCTCGATCGCGCAGCAGGCGAGCCCATAGGTGAGCGGCCACGGCGAGCGTGACCTGGCCCAGTTGAACAGCGCCTCCATCTGGGTCAAAACCACGTTCGGCACCGGCAACCTGTTGGCTAAGTCCATTGCAGCACCCCCTTCTTCCAGGCGTAGACCAGCCCGGCCAGGAGCACCAGAATGAAGATCAGCATTTCGACAAAGCCCAGAATGCCTAGTGACTTGAACAGGACGGCCCACGCGAGCACAAAAAGGGCCTCCACGTCGAAGATCACGAAAAGCAGGCCAAAGATGAAGAAGTGAACGGGGATCTGCACCCACGCCTGTCCAACGGGTTCCACGCCGGACTCGTAAGGCTGAAGCTTAATCCTGGTGACCTTCTTAGGCCCCAGAAGGTTCGAAACGGCCAGGGTGACAAGAACGAATCCAAATCCGGCCAACAGAAAGATCGCCGCATAGCCATAGCCCACGAAGTAGTCCTGCATTGACTATACCCCTCGCCTCGACGTTCGGCTAGTGCCGACCATCCGTTGGTTCGCCCCTCGCCCCCATTGGCTCCCGAAGATAATTATACCAGACAACAGGCAATTGCAAAACCCGGTGACCGTGCTTGAAACCCACGCCCGCTCGCCTGCTCCATTGATTAGCCTCTTGCAATCTGCTATACTTTGCTTGACCCAAGCAAGGGGGTGACCATAATGGCGAGAGAACGACACCTAAAGAGCATTGACATAGAAAACGTCCCAGAGCTATTGAGGATTGTTGAGGAGTTGCGCAAGAGCGAGGAGCCGCGGGTGCTCAGGCGGGCTAGCGAGGACTTAGCTATCTTAACACCGGTCCCCTCTGGTTCCGAGAGAAAACCAAAGCCGGCGAAAAGAAAGGCAGCCTATAGGGCTTTCCGTTCTGCTTTCGGAGCTTGGAAAGACATTGTGGATGCCGATACTCTCAAGGATAACTTGGCCTCCTCGCGCGGTTCTGATCGGCCCCCGGTCAGGCTATGAGACATCTCGTTGACACCGACTGGGTTGTTGATTACCTCACCGGCCAGAAACCAGCCGGTGATCTTTTTGCCACCCTGTTGCAAGGCGGTGTCGCCATTAGCATCATCTCGCTGAGTGAGATCTACGAAGGGATCTACGGGAGCCGTGATCCCAAGCTTGCCGAGGCCGCCTTTCGCCTCTTCTTGAGAGAAGTGCCTGTGCTTGGAATAAGCCGTGCTATCGCCAAGCGAAATGGTCAAATCCGCATGGAACTGCGACGTCACCGTCATCAGATTGCCCATCGCGCCCTCGATCTGCTTATTGCTGCCACCGCCCTTGAACACGACCTGATCCTGGTCACGCGCAACCTCATCGATTACACTGACGTCCCCGGCCTCAAGATCCATAAGGCCGAGCATCAAACCACTTAGTCCCACCTAGTACACCATACTGTTCATATTTGACCATATCAAGCGGCCACCTCCGTGGTGATTTTGCTTGATTGCGCCTCCGCTAGCCCAACTTCCGCAGTTCGGAGCGAACAGTGCCGTTTTTAGGGATTAGAGCTGCAAGAGTAGCCGTTTTGTGGCTTGGACGTGAGAAATGCACCTGAAAAGGGGCGGATTTTAGGGACGAGGGAAAAAAGTTGTACTACATTTCTCGCGTTGTTTTGAGGTGTTTCGGGAATTTGAGGCCAAGCCTCTCTAACAATGCTGCTTGGGGTGCTGTTGGCAATGACACGCAACGCCTGCGTATCTCTGTCCCTTTTCTCGTCGGCAGCACCACGTCCACCGCCTTGATCTGGGCGATCTCATCGAATATCTGTCTGGGCTCGTCTCCCAAGCCAGCCCTCTGGCACACTTGCCCAATCGTCTTCCAAAGGACATAGGCCAGGAAGCAAACCAGGATATGCCCTTGGACTCGCTCGCTCTTTTGATGCCAGATCGGTCTGATCCGTAGATCATCTTTGTGGATGCGAAAGGCTGCCTCCGCCTCGGTTAGCTGGATGTAGGCATGCCACAATTGCTCGGCATCCCAATCGCGAACGTTGCTTCTCAGCACGTAGCAGCCTTCGCTTAACGTCGCCCAATGTCGCCACTTCTCCCCTTTCTCCCACATCACTTCGGCGCCACCGTCTTCACGTGTGCGTACCGCTACTTGGTATAGTCCACTGGTACGGCTATTCGTCCCCAGCAATCGCCCTACTCTGCGCTCCACTGCGCCAACCTTTTGCTTCTTCCGTCGGCAACTCTCACTCAGCTTCTTCAATCCTTCCTCGATATTCCTCTCAAAACGCTCGTGGATTGCCTTTTCCTTCTGGCCACGCGCAGCGCTACGACAGAGAATGAACGTCTCTTCTCCCTCTTGCCCTGGGCACAACTTGACATCCAGACCATCCCTGACCTTCTGCCAGTCCTCGGCCAACAATTCTCGCTCGAAACGTTTCAGTCGACTCTTCGCTGTGCCCACGATGTACTTACGCCCCTCGCTCCTGAGAGACCGCAGGTTCTTTTCGCTCACCATCCCTCGATCCATCACCCAGATGCGGTTCGCCTGGCCGTATTGAGCCTCCACTTTCTTGACGATCTCCTCCACCGTCGTCACGTCGCTGCGATTGCCACCGAACACCTCGTACCCCAGGGGCAATCCCCAGCGGCTCACTACCAAGGCAATGCACACCTGCTTACAGTCAGGTCGATGGTCTCTCGAATATCCCCTTGCGGCCAGTTCGTTGCCACTGACCTCACCCTCGAAATAGGTCGAGGTCACGTCGTACAACAGCAAATCATATTCTATGTCGAATAGCTCACCCAGACGCTCCTTGAGATGCCTCTCGAGTTGCAGCTTGTGGGTTACGAGATTATCCAAGGCGCGATAGAGCCTATCATCGTTTACCTTGTCGGGAGGAATGCCAACAATGTCGGGGAGGGCACTTCGTGCATAAAGATCCTCGGCGATCCGTAGCTCGCTGGATGGCTCGCATAGGCGCATCAATACCAACACTTCTGCCATCAACGACCAGGAAATCTCCTCACGTCCCTCGGGCATCACTTCCTCCAGAAAGGCTCTCAAACCGAGCTTCTCCCAAATCGCCAGGCCAAACCAAGGCCCGCCAAAATCCCTTATCCGTTCCACCCGCACCCGTTTAGTGTCTACCTCTACCCAATCGGGTTCGGGACTTTCGCCAAACAGATCGCCCTGAAACGCGTCGCCAAGATCGAGGGCCGCATGCTTAACGCCGAGTCGGGCGGGTTCATCCGCATCGCCGAGATAGGAGATGACGCGCTGGCGAGGTCCCTGCTGTGTGCGATACGACTCGACCAGCTCCCAGTAAACGCGATCCTTCTTGCCTTTCGATGGGCTGCACTTACGCAAATACATATGGCCACCATCATATCTCGTTTCAAAGGGGAAAAAGTTCGTACTACATTTGGTTTTCAACGCGAGCGGCTCCATAGTGGGGGAGGGAGGCCAAAAATTGGCGTTGGATGGCGTCAAGAGCGTCCAAGAGCGAGGAAAATCAGTCTCGTGGCCCTAAAAGGATTCTATTGAAATTCGTTGAAGCATATGGCTGCGGAAGTTGGGTTAGCTCCAAGATGACCTCGCGTACCGCTTGGAACAGGCGCGGTGTCGTAGTACGCGGAAGTCTGTCCCAACCGATATCTGCGACAAGCCGTCTTACCAGTTCCCCCACACCCTCCCCAGTCTTGGCTGAACTCTGGACGTAACCGTCTAAATCATGCTCGCCAAGAATGCGATTGATCTCTCTCTGGGCCAGCGTAACCCGTTGTTCATCGCAGCGGGCTAGCACGAGGTACTTGAGTGCCTCCGCTGGGGCCTGCGTCTTGAGGACCTTGGCCCAATATGAGATCCCACGGAACTTGTCCAAAGGGTCTGAGGAGTCAAAAAGCAATAGTGCAGCGTTCGTATCATTCAGGAACAACTGGTGGATTATGTGGTAGTCTGGCTGTCCTGCAAAATCCCATAAGGTGAGCTCCGCTTCAGCACCGACTAAGCCACGAATCTGAGTCACCAGCGTCGTCACAGGAATGCGGGAGTGTCGCATTCCGTGTGTTTGAGGCATTTCCCGGTAGACGTTTTCCGCAATTCGGATAGACAGTGTCGTCTTACCCACTCGGCTTTTCCCTACCAGCACTACCTTCGCGTTGACGTACTGGATACTGTCTTCTC
>JACQUC010000123.1 GCA_016210495.1 Chloroflexota bacterium | reverse complement strand
GGCTCGACCGGCTCGACGATTGTCTCTCCGTGCACTAGCACCAGCCTCGCGCCTCCTTCCTTGGCGAGCCGGGCAACCTCGGCAATCGCCCCTGCAGGGACGTGGGTGAGCTCTACCGCCGGGATAGCCAGGATGTTCCAAAAACGCGAGCACAGCTTGCAGTCGCGTATCACCTGCCTCAGCACCTCGGTACAATTCCCGGTGCCCACGTGATCGGCGATTGCCACGACCGCGTAGCCGTTGTGGGCTGCCCGGCGAATCAACTCCACGGGCGATAGCGCGCCGTCGCTCAGAAAAGTGTGGGTATGGAAATCGAAAACCATAACTTGGCTCCTGTCGTCCAACTCGGCGATAAAATAGCACAAATTGCCTAATGGAGCAACCAAATTCATCTCTAGAAGACGGCTGAGCGCTTGACAAGCAAAGAAACACTCTGTAACATATAAGCACTTGTTTATCAGACGCAGCCTTGTGTGCAGGGGGTCGACGTGAGGGAGCTTAGAGCCTCTTTCCGTGCGTTGGCTGACATCAGCCGCCTGAATATCGTCCACGAATTGGCGGACCGCGACGAGCTGAAGGTCTCCGATCTGGCCAAGCTCGTCAAGCTCAGCCAGCCCCTGCTGTCCTGGCACTTGCGCAAGTTGAGACGGGCTGGTCTCATCATCACGCGCAAAGACGGCCGGCAGGTTTTCTGCTCACTGAACCGGGCGCAGCTAAGCAGTTGTGAGAGCTTGCTGGCGCAATTGGTGGGTAGGGACCGCTCGGTAGGGGCGTGATTGAATCACGCCCCTACCAATTCGTGAAAGAATTGGGAAAGGAGTTCCGGCGCATTGGGCAAAATTAGAGTGGGGATAATCGGCGTGGGCAATTGCGCCTCATCGCTCGTGCAAGGAGTGCAGTTCTACCGCGACGCTAGCGAAGATGAGTTTGTGCCCGGCCTTATGCACGTAAGAATCGGGCCCTATCACATCCGGGACATCGAGTTTAGCTCCGCCTTCGATATCGACAAGAACAAGGTGGGCAAGGACCTCAGCGAAGCCATCTTCAACGCGCCAAACAACACCTATAAGTTCTGCGACGTGCCCCGGTTGGGGGTGCGCGTAGAGCGTGGCATGACCCACGACGGGTTGGGCAAATATCTGTCGGAGGTCATCCAGAAGGCGCCGGGCTCTACCGCTGACCTGGTCAACATCCTCAAACAAACGGGAACAGAAGTAGTCATAAACTACCTCCCGGTCGGTAGTGAAGAAGCCACTAAGTGGTACGTGGAGCAGGTTCTCGCGGCCGGCTGCGGCTTCATCAACTGCATCCCCGTATTTATCGCCCGCGAGGCCTACTGGCAGAAGCGATTCGTGGACCGGGCCCTGCCCATCATCGGCGACGACATCAAGTCTCAGGTGGGGGCAACTATCACGCACCGCGTGCTGACCCGGCTCTTTCGCGACCGCGGCGTGAAGCTGGAGAGAACCTACCAGCTCAACTTCGGCGGCAACACCGACTTCTATAATATGCTCGAGCGGTCCCGCCTGGAGTCGAAGAAGATCTCCAAGACCAATGCCGTGACCTCTCAGCTCGACTACGACCTGGGAAGCGACAACGTTCACGTGGGCCCCAGTGACTACGTCCCCTGGCTCAGTGACCGCAAGTGGTGCTATATTCGTATGGAAGGACGGACCTTCGGGGATGTGCCGCTCAACCTCGAGTGCAAGCTCGAAGTATGGGATTCCCCCAACTCGGCAGGCGTGGTGATCGACGCCATTCGCTGTTGTAAGCTCGCGCTGGATCACGGCGTCAGTGGCACGCTGGTCGGCCCTTCCGCTTACTTTATGAAGTCGCCTCCCGTGCAGTACACCGACAGCGAGGCAATGGGCATGGTTGAGCAGTTCATCGAGCAATACGCGCAAGTGAAGGAAGCTACGAGTGGTAACAACGAAGCAAGCTGATTCTAACGGCAAAGATAAGCTCTGGTGGCGCAGCACAATCGACGTCGCCAACCGTCTGAACCTGACGTATTGGATCATCCAGAGTCTTGGCTTCTTGGCCCGCATACTCCCGCTGCGCACAAGCTACGGCATAACCATCGGCCTCTCATACGTTATCTACATTGTCTGGCCGGCGCTCCGCAAGTGTGTCGAAGAGAATATGCGGCAGGTGCTTGGCGCAGACGCCGACCACGACACCGTCTCACGCATGACTCGGGGCGCCTATCGCAACTACTTTAAGTATCTCGTGGACTTTCTGCGTTTTCCTCACCTGACGGGTGAGGAGCTCGAAAGAGTCATCGACGCGACCGGATGGGAAAATCTGGACCGAGCGCTCGCGGATGGCAAAGGAGTGATCTTCGTCGGTTTCCACTTCGGCAACTGGGATTTGGCTGGCGCCATGCTCGCGTTGCGTGGCTATCCACTAAACGTTGTAGCCGAGAGCTTCGAGCCTCAGAAGTTGAACGCTTTGATCCAGCGCTATCGCGTCGAGAAAGGCATGAAGATAATACCGTTGGAGCATGCCGCGCGAAAGGTGCTGCGCGCCCTGCGGCAGAACGAAATCCTTGGGCTTTTGATCGACAGGCCGGAACCTGGCGGTGTGCCCGTCGAGTTCTGTGGGCGAACTGCTAATATTCCAGCAGGCGCTGCCACTCTGGCCTTGAAAACGGGAGCCCGACTTGTGCTTGGCTATCTCGTGCGCCTGCCAGATAACACCTTCCGTGGGCTGATCTCGCCGTACCTGGATTTCGAACCGACCGGAGATTTCGGCCAGGACGTGCAGGCTATGACGCAGAATATTATGCAACTGGTGGAAGAGTGCATCAAACAGTATCCCGACCAGTGGTACATGTTCCGCCAAATGTGGCCTGAGTCCAGCCCGGCCCACTGTTCGGTGTTGTTGTCAGGTGCCTGATGTTGACTTACTATCTGTTTCGCGTCGCGGCGTGGCTGGTCCCTCTTTTGCCGCTGCGGCCGGGTTACGTTTTGGCCAGTCTTGCGGCCGACGTCTGTTGGGTATGCAAGCCGCGCGCCCGCAAGAGCGTGGAGGCGAACCTACGCTACGTAATTGGGCCGGGTGCAGACAGCCGACAGGTCAAAGCCCTGGCGAGAAGGGTATTCCACACCGCGGCCAAGAACTACTACGACCTCTTCAGAGTACGGAAACTGGATCTCTCGCAAGTGCGCGGTCTGGTGGCTCTGAATGGGTTGGAGAACTTGAACGGGGCGCTTAAGCGGAGGAAGGGAGTCATCCTGGTGTTGGCACACCTGGGGAATCTGGACCTGGTAGCTCAGGTGAGCGCGGCCTACTCGTACCGCGTCACCATTCCCGTCGAGCATTTCAGTCCGCAGAAGCTTTTCGAGCTGGTCACCAAGATGCGCGTCGCCAACGGGCTGAACTTCGTGCCCGTAGACGGCGGGGCTTTGCGGGCGATTCATCGGGCGCTGAGCAACAACGAGGTGGTCGCTATAGCATCGGACCGCGATGTGCTCAGAAACGGCGTCGAGGTGCACTTCTTTGGTAAGGCCACCACCGTCCCCGACGCTCCAGCCGTGCTGGCGCTGCGCACCGGCGCCGTGATTTTGCCGACGGTCAGCCTTAGGCACGACGACGGCACATACTCGATCTCCATGGGCCCGCCTCTCGATATGCGATATACAGGGGATCTGCGCAAAGACGTGCGCTACAACTCCCAGGCAATAGTGTACGAGTTGGAGAAGTTTATTCGGCAACATCCCGAGCAGTGGGTTGTCTTTGAACCGATTTGGGCGTCGTGAAGCCCGGCTTTTCGTCGGCGGAGGACAAGGTGAAGCCTAAGAAGGCAGACATAGAGGCATCCTGGGGTTCCGCTGACCTGCACATCCATAGCGCTGCGGGCGATGGGGTGCCGGCCGTCTCTGAGATACTGGAACATGTGCAGCAAGGTGGAAGTCTCGACCTCATCGCCATCACCGACCACGACGAAATCGCTGGGGGCTATGAAGCGCGTGAGCTGGTGGCACAGCGCAGTTACCGGTTCGAGGTCATTCCCGGCGCCGAGATCACAACTCTGGATGGCCATCTCTTGGCCCTATTTATCGAGAAGCCCGTTCGCATGCTGCAGTCGTTGGAGAAGAGCATTTATGCCGTGCATGTGCAGGGTGGTCTGTGCATCGTGCCCCATCCTATGAGCTGGCTCACCTTGAGCGTGGGACATCGCCTTCTCCTGCGCATCATGACGAATCCCTCGCCGGACATCTACTTCGATGGCATCGAGATGTTCAATCCCAGCGTTGCAGGCTGGGTTGCGCACAAGAGGGCGAAGGAGTTCAACGAAACCGTACTGGGCCTGCCAGAACTGGGGGGAAGTGACGCGCATCACCTACACCAGATCGGCACGGCCCACACGCGCTTCGAGGGCCGCACCGCCGAAGACTTTCGTAAGGCCTTGCTGGACAAGCGGACGAAAGCCGCCGGTGAGTTCTGGACGCCAAACGAGAATCTCCAAGGCGCTGCCGGCCAGCAGATCAAGAGCCTTTTGATCCACCCTTCTCAGAAGGTATATCGGGCCATTAGCGCACTCTTAAGTCAGGGGCAGTAGCGTGAAGATTGGACTCGTATCGGCCTACGACTATCCCTATCCCGGCGGGGTCTCCGAGCACATCCATCACCTGGAGGAGGAGTTCACTCGGCTTGGTAACGAGGTGAAAATCATCGCCCCTTCTTCCAGCGATCGCGAAGAACTGGCCAAAGAAAACGTTTTCAAGGTTGGCAGCGTCGTACGGATACCACACAACGGCTCCGTGGCCAGGATCACGCTTTCACTGCGTCTTTCGGGCCGCGTCAAACAGATTCTCCGGCAGGAGCAGTTCGACGTGGTCCACCTGCACGAGCCGCTGCTCCCTGCCCTACCGCTGACTGTGCTGAGGCACTCTCACGCCCTGAACGTGGGCACCTTCCACGCCAACCTCAACAGAAGCCTCGCTTATTTCTACGGCAAGGCAATTCTAAAGCGGTTCTTCAACAAGCTGCACGGCAAGATCGCCGTATCGCAGGCCGCGGTGGATTTCACCGGCAAGTACTTCAAGAGCGACTACGCAATCATTCCCAACGGCATCGACCTGAGGCAATTCCACGAGGGCATCGAGCCATTCGAGCAGCTTCGTGACGACCGACTCAACATCCTCTTTGTGGGGCGACTGGATAAGCGCAAAGGCTTACAGTACCTGCTGCGCGCTTTCAGAGGCATCAGATATGTCGTGCCCGAGACCCGCCTTATCGTGGTGGGCGCATACAACGACGAGGATAAGGAACGTTACGAGTCGATAGCCGAAAAGGCCGGTCTAACGGACGTCATGTTTACCGGCTTTGTGCCGTCGAACGAGCTGGCAAGGTACTACAGTAGCTGCGACGTCTTCTGCGCTCCCTCCACCGGTGGCGAGAGCTTTGGCATCGTCTTGTTGGAAGCGATGGCCATGGGTAAGCCAATAGTGGCCTCGGACATACAAGGCTATCGCGGCCTTGTGCAGCCCGGCGAGGAAGGCCTGCTGGTACCGCCCAAGGACGAAGAGGCGCTGGCTGCCGCGCTGACGCGGTTGTTGACGGACGGGGAGCTCAGGCGCAAGATGGGGGACAAGGGCCGGCGCAAGGCGGCGGACTACTCATGGGCCAAGGTTGCGCGCCACGTGTTGACCTATTACTATCAGACGGCCGAACGCTGTGGGTTCGTCTTTCGTGAGGACAAGGAGCGCAGCGATCGTTTCGGCGTCCGGGGCGTCCCCCGACCCCTGTGGTCCACGGGCGACTAGACCGAGAACGGTTGAACCGCAGAGAACGCAGAGAGCGCAAAGGGTCTGAACCGCAGATTGACGCAGATTAGAGGATTACGCAGATTGCCAGGTCACTGCGATTCTGAATTTGTGAAATCGATTGATCTGCTTGAACTACAGTGTAGACGACGTGGCTACCGAGGAATGCACTTGCTAACTAATCTGATCAAAGTTCGCGCCAGACAACTGGCGGAGAAGATCGCCAGGGGCATTGCAGTCACCGGGATCACTCCGAACTGGGTCACGTTCATCGCCTTTGTTTTGAACGTCGGCGTGGGCGCGGTCATCATCGCGGGACACGTCGCCCTGGGTGGTGCGCTGATTCTCGTCGTCGGCGCGCTAGACACCCTGGACGGCGCCCTGGCCCGCGTGACGGGCCGCATCACCGCTTTCGGCGCCTTCCTGGATTCGACGCTGGACAGGTATTCGGAAGCGGTCGTGCTGCTTGGCCTTTTGGTCTATTACGCTCAGCACAATGACCTGCTGGCAACCATACTGGTGTACGTCGTCCTCGTCGGTTCGCTGATGGTCAGCTACACTCGCGCTCGCGCCGAGGGCCTGGGTCTCGACTGTGAGGTGGGAATACTGGCGCGTCCGGAAAGAGTGCTCCTGCTGGGGCTGGGCCTGCTGGTCGATCAGGTGCTCATCGTCCTATGGATCCTGGCTGTTCTCACGAACGTCACCGCCGTGCAACGGATCGTGCATATTCGGAATGTGACGGCGAAGTAGGGACGTTGCATGCAACGTCCCTACCAGGCAAACGTGCAACAGCGGTTGAGCCGCTCGGTCTATCGGAATGTTCCCCCCAGCTTGTCGGGGCCGGACCGCCGCAAGAGCGTGGAGGCGAACGCCAGGGACGACAGGATCGGCACGGCCCCTGCCAATAGAAACATCGCAGTAAACCCAGCCGATTGCAGAACGAACCCCATTGCCACCGAGCCGCAGATGATGCCGGCTTCGGAGCCCGTCAGCAGCGTGCTCATTCCAGCTCCCCTGCTTTGGGAACGCACTTTGTCCGCGATCGTAGCTGCCAGGGTCGGCGCCGTGGAGCCGAATCCAATCCCATATGCGAGAGCAGCCAAAGCCAGGGTAGACATCGACTTGGCTATGCTCAGACTGCCGATGGCAGCACCCAGTATCATCAGGGCCGGAACGATCACCGTGGCTCGCCCGTACCGGTCGGAAAGGACTCCGGCGATGGGACGAGTCATGATCAGAGCGATAGCATACACCGTGAAGAAGAGGCCCGGATTGTCCACACCGTTCTGCCAGGCCCACACAGACACGAAAGACAGAACCGTGCCATAGGTCGCGAACATGGAGAAGGAGAGTATCGCCGCTGGGATGGCCTCCGGGCTCAGGATAGTTCTCAACGACCAGGCTGGCGTATCCACGGGGCGTTTCGTCGCCGGCAACAATGTAATGGCCACGAGCGCTACCAGCATTATGGCCGCGCTGAGGACAAAGAGGGCTGGGAAACCAAATTGGTTGGCGACCAGCAAACCGATGGCGGGAGAAATAGCCATCGACAGGTTGCTGGAAAGACCGTAGAAACCCAGGGCCTCGCCGCGCCGATGATCGGGGGCCATATTGGCTACGAGCACATAGAAAGGGCTGTGGAAGCCGGATAGTCCCAGGCCGTGCGCCAGCCGGATCGCCAATAGCGCGACGATGCTCGTCGCAAGCAGGTACGAGGTCGACGCCAGCAGGGACAGCGCGGCGGCCAGGAGTAGGATCGGCCTGGGGCCCCACCGATCGATAGCACCGCCCAACAGCGGTGTAGCCACGACCGCCGTGATCGAGATTGCGCCGATTACCAGGCCGACTTCGGACTCACTTCCCCCAAGGGCCACGACATAGAGAGGCAGCGCGGCGAACGTCAGGTGAATGCCAACCGCGAACGTAAAGCTGGTGAAGCAGGTCAGTAAGAACGCCGGGGTAAACAGGCGCGATTGTGTAGCCACAAGATGCTCGTCTCACTTCTTTTGCGTCGTTCTGCTCCGGGTCGGTCGTGGCTACATTCTACATTATGTCGAAACGCACCGGCAAGGCGTCCTTGACTTTGGAGATGGGCCGTGCTATATTGTTGCCAGCGTAGCAAGTTTGTTGCACGCGGTCCCAGTGCCTTTCCTACGTCAGCAATGCCCGCTGGCTGGTAAGGGGAAGTATTCGGCGCAGTTCAGTAGTCCTTGGGCGTAGTAGCCGTCCAGGTTTTTCATTCCCTGTTCGCCGTCGCCGCCATCCGTCGAAGCAATCCATCGGTTAGACTTGGCCTGGTGGGTACCGGCCGGGAAGATCCGACCACAGCGATGTAGCTTACCCCCTTCACTATATGAATCATCATGCGCGTAACAATCCGATTCTTGACCGGTGGGAGGAACAAGCCATGGTTGTGGACCTCGTGCTGCGCAACGGGAACGTAGTCAGCCCGGCGGGGACATTTCCCGGGGGCGTGGCCGTTTCTGGCGGAAAGATCGTGTTGGTGGCCACCGAAGCTGCCTTGCCTTCTTCGGCGAAGCGGACCATAGATGCGGGAGGCAACTACATCCTGCCCGGGCTGGTCGACCCGGAGGGGCATCCTGCCGGCTACATCCCGTTGAAGGACACACTTGGCAGCGAGACGAGGGGCGCCCTTGCAAGCGGTGTGACGACGTGGGGATTGCAGTTGACCAGTACAGTCATCGGGGAGATGGGAGGACTGCCCGCTGTCGAGCGCGTGCGTCCGTTCGGCGAGATAATGCCCCTCTTTCAAGAGATAGGCAATGAGTCCTCCAGGGTGGACTACTTCCTGACCCCCATCGTCACCACCGACGAGCAGGTCTCGGAAATTCCCCAGTTGGCCGAGCGACACGGACTTACCTCCTATAAGTTCTACATGCACATGAAGCAGGGACCCAACGTCAAGAGTCAGTGGTATGCACAGAAATCGATGGGATTTCCAGGCTTCGACGATGGCACGGTCTATCTTGGCATGGAGAACGTGGCGCGCATCGGCCCTCCGGGCATCGTGTCCATCCATCCTGAGAACTGGGAAATCGTCAGAATCTTCGAAGATCGGTTGTTGAAGGCGGGCCGAAAGGATATGGCCGCGTGGGATGATCGCTCTCCCCACTTCTGCGAGGCCGGCCACGTCTGGACCTACGGCTACTACGCCAAGGTCACCGGCTGTCCATTCTACATCCAGCACGTCACCACCCAGGAGACACTCGACGTAATCCAGAAGCTGAGGGCCGATGGCGTCAAGGTCTATGGCCAGACCAGCGCCTGCTACCTTTCCCTCGACCACGATGTCTGGAAAGTGAACGTACCGTTGCGGGACAGGGAGACGATGGACAAGCTCTGGGCGGCCGTTCGAGATGGGACAGTCGATTGCTCCGGGACGGACCACGTGATGGTCCCCAAGTCACGGGAGGAGATGGAAGTCAAGGGCGACGTGTGGGCCACCATTAGCGGCTTCCCGTCGCGCGTCGAGGGATATTTGCCCGTGATGCTGAGCCAGGGAGTCAACAAGGGCAGGATCTCACTGGAGAGAATGGTCCAGTTGTGCTGCGAGAACCCCGCCAGGATCTTCGGTCTCTATCCCAAGAAGGGCGTCATCACGCCCGGGGCCGATGCCGATCTGGTCATCGTGGACCTAGACCTGGGCAGAGAGGTGAAACGCGAGATGATTCACAGCGCCGCCGGTTGGTCCATCTACGAGGGATGGGAAATGAAGGGTTGGCCGGTGATGGTAATTCTAAGAGGAAAGGTGGTGATGGAGTGGCCTGCCGATGCGCCCAAGGCGCGGATGGTGGGAGAGCCGATCGGTCGATATCTCCCCAGAAGACCGGGGCATCAAACATATCCGATTGACTGATGCTTGGCAGGGCGGGGACGGGCGGATTATCGTTCCAAAGAGATGAAACGTTGTTGCTGGCTTAGAGCTGGGATGCACACCAAACGCACGCGGATCAGACAGGATACCTTCGCCGCGACAGAAGCAGGTCTTCCAAAAAAGCGTAAATAGAAAAGAGGAGAGTCTGCAATGAGGACAAGAAGCGTACGTATTCTAATCGGTGTTCTGGCTACTCTGGCAGTACTTTTAGCCGCCTGCGCGCCCGCGGCGGCGCCACCGCCGCCCAAGGCGGCCGAGCCCAAGCCAGCGGAACCGAAGGCTGTTGCGCAACCTACAACCCTGAAATTCGCGCTGGCATACCCGAGTGCCAACAGCCTACCGATCTATGCCGCTATGGACAAGGGCTTCCTGAAGCAAGAGAACATCGATCTCGACGTAATGTTCATCTCTACCGGGGACAAAATGTTCGCCGCGCTAATCGGCGGCTCTCTAGAAGTTGCTATGTATACTCCTGACACGGCAATGAGGGCAATTGAAAGCGGGGAGAAACTCACTATATTCTTGGGCGGCGTCAATATCCCTTTGTACAGTCTCGTTACCCCAAAGACCGTGAAAACCTACAACGACTTGAAGGGCAAGCTGATTGCCGTCAGCACCGTGAGCTCGGGCGACGCGTTCTTCACGCGGAAGATGATGGGGGCCAACGGCCTGACGGACGGGAAGGACTATGACCTCGTGCAGGTAGGCGGGACGCCTGAGCGGTCGGCAGCCCTCAAGTCTGGGTCGGTCGCGGCAGCTCTCTTGGGCCCTCCTCAAGACCAGCAGATCATCGACGAAGGCTACAACAGGTTGGACACGACTACCAACACCATAAAGGCCTATGCCTGGGATACACCCGTGGTGAGGAAAGACTGGGCCGAGAAGAACGAAAGCGTGCTGGTGGCACTCACCCGAGGGTTCATCAAAGGTTTCAGATGGGTATACGATCCCAAGAACGCGGGCGATGCCATATCCATCGTGCAGCAGCGCCTCAAGCTCGAGGAGAAATACGCCAAACAGGTTTACGAGGCGTTCGTGAACGCGGCTGTCTGGGATAAGGACGCTGCGATTAACGTGAAGGGACTTCAGGCCAATATTGATGCTATGGCAGAGCGCGGAGAGCTTAAGGCACCGCTTCCAAAGGTGGAGAAGTACATCAACTCCACCTACTGGGAAAAGGCAATCAAGACGCTTCAGTAGCAGAGCAGGAAGCCTCAGACTGAGAGCCTGAGCCAAGGCCGTTGCACGAGATCCGCGACGGCCCGTGAAATAGCTGGACGGAGAGAGCGAACGGAGAGAATGTCTGTGGGCGGAGCGTCGTACACTGCCTGTAGGACAATGCTCAGGCTCTATGTGCCGAGGTAGCAAGAGGGTTGGCGTAGCATCCGCGGAGGTAGCAACATGAGCTATCGCGACCTACGGGGCTGGATGCAAGAGGTAGAAGACCTGAAGGAGGTGAAACACTTCCATGGGGCCGACTGGAATCTTGAAGTTGGGGCATTGTGCGCATTGGCAAGCCCCACCGAGAACTGCCCCACCCTGCTGTTCGACAAATTGAAGGGCTATCCTGCCGGTTATCGCATTCTGGTCAATCCCCTGGCATCCCTCAAACGGATCGCGCTTACTTCGGGTATGCCACTCAGCCTGGCCAAGCGCGAGTACGTGGAGCTGTGGCGGAAGAAGCTGAAAGAGTTCTCTCTCGTCAAGCCCAGTCTGGTGGACGGCGGCCCAGTTATGGAGAACGTTCATACGGGGAAGGATGTGGACCTGCTTGAATTCCCTTCGCCCTTCTGGCACGCAGGGGATGGTGGGCGCTATGTCGGCACGGCCACGGCGGTAATTACCCAGGACCCTGATAACGGGTGGGTCAACTTTGGCACGTATCGCGTGATGGTGGTGGACCAGAACCACGTCGTCCTTTCTCTATCGACGGGGAAGCACGGCTTGATCCAGCGTAACAAATACTTTGATCAGGGAAAGCCATGTCCAGTGGCCATCTCCGTAGGGCACGACCCGGTACTCTTCATGGCAGCCTCCCTGGAGGTGCCGTACGGGGTGAGCGAGTACGACTATGCGGGTGGCATCAAAGGTAAGCCAATCGAGGTCGTGAAAGGTCCGTGCACCGGTCTGCCCTTACCCGCTAGCGCCGAGATCGTCCTGGAAGGAGAGTTCTTGCCAGACCGCAATTTCGGGGAGGGCCCCTTTGGAGAGTGGACGGGCTACTACGGGGGCGGCTTGAAAGACGAGCCGGGCATGGTGGTAAAGGCTATCTATCATCGCAACGACCCCATCATCCTGGGCAACTTTCACGAAAAGGCCGTGAACGCCCCGACCATACATCAGAACCTTATTAGGTCGGCGATCATTCACGACGAACTGGAGAAGGCTGGGGTGCCGGATGTCGTGGCCGTCTGGTGCCTCGAAGTCGGCGGTCCGCGTTTTTTGACAGTGGTATCGATAAAACAGCGCTACCCAGGCCATGCCAGACAGGCGGCCCACATCGCCACGTTCTGCCACGCCGGCATCCATATGGGCCGGTACACAATTGTGGTGGACGACGACATCGACGTGGGGGACCTGAACGAGGTGATGTGGGCCGTGTGCACCCGCACCGATCCAGAGAAGTCTATCGAGGTATCCAAGCGCGGCCGAGGATCGCCGATAGACCCGGCGCTGCCCTGGGGACATAAGCAGTTCAGCTCGCGGGCCATCATAGACGCTTGTCGCCCATTCGAGTGGCGAGACGAATTCCCGGCGGTCGCGGCGGTGAGCGAGGAACTAAGGGCGGCTACCAGGGTGAAGTGGGACGGCGAACTGACTCGGCCGTAGGCAAAGCCGAGTTCGGTATGGTGTCCGGCCTTGTGCGGAGTTGCGTTCACAGATCAAAGGAGGCAGACTGTGTCAACGAGAGGGTTTTCAATTGTGATGTTCGCGACAATCCTAGTTCTTTTTGCGGCCTGTGCGCCTGCTGCACCAGTACCTACGCCGACGGTAATGCCGAAAGCCACCGTCAGCCCGCCGCCATCCAAGGCGGAGGCTACTCCTGTGGCCAAGACGTCGCCCGCTCCAGTGGCAAAGGAGGCTGCCAAGCCCAGCGCGCTGGAGCAGCTTATCGAGGGAGCACGGAAGGACGGAGCGGTGAGGGCAGCGCTGACGGGCGACCTCGGGGAGAAAGGGGCGCAGCGTCTCGCGGATGCGTTCAACAAGAAATACGGCTTGAACCTCAAGGTGGACATCACCCTCGTCTCGAGCATGCGGGAGGCCACATCAAAGATGGTGATGGAGCTGAAGACTGGCGCTGAGCCCAGTTGGGATGTCATTCACGCTTTCGTCGGCGCGTTAGCGCCGATGGTCGACGATGGGGTGCTTGCCAAGTACGACTGGGTCGGGACGTTCCCGTACATCTCCCCGAAAGCGGTGTTGTTGGATGGAGCGTTGCTTTTCATAAACAGCACGGTTAAGGCCCCTGCTTACAACTTCAACCTGGTTAGGCCGGGCGACCTCCCTCGGCGCTGGGAGGATTTTCACGATCCTAAATGGACGGGGAACCTAGTGCACCACGACACCGGCGGTGTTTGGGCGGAGTTTGTAGAGGTTTGGGGGGAGGAGCGAACGACGGCTTTCGTGGAGGGAATAGCCCGGCAGAACCCTGTCTTCGCCAGAGCCTACCAGGTCGTGCCTCAGATCGCGAGTGGTGAATATTCCATGACGCCCCACATCATGGGCTCGGCGATCCTCAAGGCGATGGAAAAAGGCGCACCAGTCCGCGCTGTCGAGGGTATAGCGCCGCTGCCGACCAGCACGTTTATGCTGGCGATACCGAAGACGGCCAAGTACCCGAACGCCGCCAAGCTGTTTACCGGCTTCCAGTTAACCCTTGAGGCTCAGCAGATATGGTGGGACGAAGACAAGACAGGCTCTCCCTTCGTTGCGGGACCTATGGCGGAATGGGTCAAAGGGAAGGATGTTTTCTGGAAGAGTTTGGATTTCGAGCTGAAGAGGTGGCCGTCGCTGCAGCAGAAGTATGATAAGATCCTGGGCCTAAAATAGCTGATCGCCGAGGATCGGCCCAGGTTCCGGTGGTAACGTGGACCAGGCTTAAGGGGAACTCTTCATAGATGATAAGCGATGCTTCGTGGACAGTGGTCCAGGCCGACGTGCTGATAGTAGGCGGCGGCTTGGCTGGTACCTGGGCAGCCATTCGGGCGGCCGACCTTGTTGAGAACGTCGTCTTGGTGGACAAGTCGCGCGTGTCCCGCAGCGGGTCCAGCACGTCGGCGGCGGGCGGTATGTTGGCACCGATGCCCGACGACGACCTTGGGGCGTGGATGAAGGAGATTGTTGAAAGGGGTGACTTTCTCAACGATCAGGATTGGGTGGAGATCCTTCTGAATGACCAGATACATCGTATCAAGGAGATGGATAGCTGGGGAATGGCTTTCGAGAGGGATGACAAGGGCAACATCGCGCGCGTCGTCGGGCGCGCGCACAAGGTTACCCGCAGTCTGATGTTCCACGGCAAGAAGCTGATGGAGAAGATGCGGGAGCAGGTGCTCAAGAAAAACGTAACGCTCGTAGAGAGGGTGGCCGTAACCGACCTGTTGACGTCAGACGGTGTGCACCCGACGACGGGAAAGGTTGTCGGCGCTGTCGGTTTTCACACCCGCACAGGAGATAAGTACGTCTTCCAGGCTAAGGCCACTATCCTCTCGGCGGGCTGCATCTATCCAAAGCGAGGAGGCAACTACGTCGACAACATCACTGGCGATGGCTGTGCGATGGGCTTCCGAGTTGGTGCCGACCTCATTGGCATGGAATTCATCACCACGGGTCACTTGCAGGTGTGGGATCGCAAGTTCTTGGCCGCTGGACTCAATATGATCCAGAGCTTGGGCGGCAGGTTTGTCAACGTTCTGGGCGAGAGGTTTATGGAGAAATACGATGCCGACCTGATGGAGAGGTCCAAGAAAAGTATTCTCGTGCAGGGATTCTGTAAGGAGGCGCTGGAAGGCCGTGGCCCGATATACTGTGATATGCGGCACTTCTCCCCGGAGGCTTTTGCCCGGCTTCGCCGCGTGGTCCCTCAGCTTATGCACATGTTTGACCTGGCTGGGGTGGACCTGGGTAAGCAAATGGTCGAATACGGGCCTTTTAACGGGGTATTCAGCAGCTCCGGTGGTGGAGGTGTGTGGGTGAATACCTACTGCGAAACCAGCCTTCCAGGACTTTTCGGCGCGGGCGGATCGACGAAATATCTGCCGCACGGCATTTACGCCGTGGGAGGGCTGAATCTCGCCTACTGCTGCGTGTCGGGCTATCGCGCTGGCGAGAGCGCCGCCAGATATGCCAATGCCATTGGTCAAATACCATACAAACCCAATCAGGTTCGTGGCTTGCAGGATTCGGCTTTTGCGCCCCTGGGCCGCGAGGTCGGCGTCGGTCCGGACGATATCTTCTCCCGCGTGATGGAGACCACCGTGCCGGCAGAATATAGCACGTTCAAGCACGAGAAGAGGATCAGGAAAGTGTTGGCGCGGCTCAAAGATGTGAGGAATTCCCTCGACAAGCTGTGTTCGCCTAATCCCCACGAGCTTGTGAAGGCTAACGAGGCCAGGAACTACGTCCAGTGCGCTGAGCTGGTGTTCAGGTCAGCGCTGGAGAGAAAAGAGAGTCGTGGCGAGCATTATCGAGAGGAGTACCCTTACCGAGACGACGACAACTGGCTGAAATGGATCGCCCTCAGGCGTCAGGAGACAGGTATCGGTATTCGCATCGAGCACATCCCCATCTGGCGTTATCCTATCAAACCCGAGACCTATGGCAGAAAGCCTAACCCCGTACAGTTCTTCCTGGAGGAAAAGGGAGAATGAAAACAAATCGGCCACTGGGAAGAAGCTATCAGGACGCTCCAACAGACGCGAGCCAGCTATCAGGCCGATCGCGTTACTTCAGAGGAGGTAGGAGGTTTTTCGGTGGGCAGGGGACCTCTAGAACGTGAACAGCTCTACCTAGCGCAGAAAGCGGATGTGCCGGGGGACGTGGTCGAGGAGATTCTGATTCCTGCAAGAGGCTACTTGCCAGCACGCGTGCTGAAAACGGGTCAGATTGCCCGCGTCATCGACGTCGAGGGCGAGCAGGTAGCAGATGTGATTCTTTGGGATGCGAACAACCTCGAAGACTTCTCTTCCTGCGTGTACACGTTGGGTATTTACGGAACCTGGAGAATTAGCAGGGGACACAGCATTTACTCGAGGTATTGCAGCAAGATGGCTACCATCACTGATGATACGGTGGGGGTGCACTGTTTCGGTCGCGGTTTCTGCAACGCCGAGCTCAACGCTTTGCGCTACGGCGTCGAAGCCACGCCAAACTGTCGAGGTAACCTCGCGGCGGCTATGGGCGGTTACGGCTTTACGAGAAATGATATCCAGGTCGATGCTTGCTTCTGCCTGTTCATGAATTTCCCATACGAAGCAGACGGCCGCTTTGTAATCAGGGAGCCGGTGAGCAAACCGGGCGACTATGTGGACCTCTTAGCGGAGAGGGACCTGGTAATGGCAGTCTCCAATTGCCCGTCCGAAAGGAACCCATGCAACGCCTACAATCCCACTCTTCTGAAAGTGGTCATCTACAATCCTGGGAAGATGCCGAGCGAATAAGCTACGAGGGTAGGAAATGATCGTCGACCTGGTTGTGCACAATGGGAAAATAGTCACTCCTGCAGGAACCTTCCCCGGCGGCGTAGCCGTTTCGGAGGGGAAGATCGTCGCGATTGCCACTGAATCGGCTCTGCCCCCCGCGCAGCGAACGATCGACGCGGGTGGCAATTACATCCTGCCGGGTCTGGTTGACCCGGAGGGACACCTCGCGGGCAGCAGGCCTATCAAGGATGGTTTCGTATCTGAAACGTGCGCCGCGCTGGCCAGCGGCGTGACCACCTGGGGCGTGCAGGTGTCCAGCACCGGCATCAAACTCGAGGAAGACGGCTGGCCACCCACCGACGAGGATATTCGGCCTTTCAGCGAAGTGATGCCGCTGTTCAAGGAGCTGGGGGATCGATTGTCCAGGGTGGACTATTTCCTCACGCCCGTGGTCACCACCGACGAGCAAGTCGCGGAGATTCCCCAGTTGGCCGAGCGGTACGGCGTTACCTCCTACAAGTTCTACCTGCACATGAAACAGGGGCTTCAGGTGGCCAGCAAGTGGCATGCCCAGAAGCACATGGGCTTTACAGGCTTTGACGATGGCACGGTCTATCTAGCACTAGAGAACGTGGCCCGCATCGGGCCGCCGGGCATTGTGTCGATTCATCCTGAAAACTGGGAGATCGTCAGAATCTTCGAGGACCGTTTGAAGAAACAGGGACGGAAGGATATGGCCGCCTGGGATGAGCGTTCTCCCCACTTCTGCGAGGCCGGCCACGTCTGGGCCTACGCCTACTATGCCAAGGTAACCGGCTGTCCCCTCTACATTCAGCACGTCACTACTCAGGAGACCCTGGACGTAATCCAGAAACTGAGAGCGGACGGGGTCAAGGTCTACGGCCAGACCAGCGCCTGCTACCTTTCCCTTCCTAACGACGTGTGGAAACTAAATGTGCCCCTGCGCGATAGGGAGACCATCGAGAAGCTTTGGGTGGCCGTCAGCGAAGGAATTGTCGACTGCTCCGGGACTGACCACGTCAACACGGGCAAGTCTCGCGAGCAGATGGAGATCAAGGGAGACATGTGGGCCACTAGCAGCGGATTCCCTTCGCGCGTCGAGGCATACCTACCGGTGATGTTGAGCGAGGGAGTCAACAAGGGCAGGATATCCCTGGAGAAAATGGTGGAGCTGTGCTGCGAGAATCCCGCCAGGATCTTTGGCCTCTATCCCAAGAAGGGCGTCATCGCAGTGGGGTCCGACGCGGATTTGGTGATTGTCGATTTGGACCTGACCAAAGAGGTGAAGCGGGAGATGATTCAATGCGGGGCTGGCTGGTCTATCTATGAGGGATGGCAGATGAAGGGCTGGCCCGTGATGGTGATTCTTAGAGGCAACGTGGTGATGGATTGGCCGGCCGATGCGCCCAGGGCGCGGATGGTGGGCGAGCCGATTGGCCGGTATCTGCCAAGGAAACCAGGGCACCAAACCTATCGGGTAGAGTGACGTTTGGAGGAGATACGTACGAGATAGGAGGCAGACTATGCTAACGAGAGGTTACGCGGTTGTGATCGTGGCGACAATCCTCGTCCTCACCGTGACCTGTGCTCCGGCTGTGCCGGCGGTTCCGAAGGCCACCGTTGGCCCGCCGGAGGCTAAGACCTCGGCTCCGGCAGTAGCAAAAGCTGTCAAGACTAGCGCTCTGGACCAGCTTATCGAAGGGGCCCGGAAGGAGGGAGCGCTGAGGGCCAATCTGACCGCCGACCTGGGGGAAAAGGGGGCACAGCGCCTCGTCGAAGCCTTCAACAAGAAGTACGGCTTGAACGTGAAAGTTGACGTCACACTTATGGGTAGTATGAAGGAAGGGGCTTCGAAGCTATACATGGAAACGAAATCAGGGGTCGAGCCCAGTTGGGATGTCCTTCACGCCTTCCCCGGAGCGTTTGCCCCTATGATTGATGAAGGGTTGCTTACTAAATACGACTGGATCGGAACGTTCCCGGAGATCAATCCGAAAGCGGTGTTGTTGGACGGCGCCTTGCTTTTTATGGACGTCACGGTCAAGCTTCCCGGTTACAACCCAAGTCTGGTCAAGCCGGCCGACCTTCCTCGACGCTGGGAGGATTTTCTCGATCCGAAGTGGACGGGGAACCTGGTGCACTGGGACAGCGGCGGCATTTGGGCCGACTTCGTAGAGATCTGGGGAGAGGAGCGAACGACGGCGTTCGTGGAGGGAATAGCCCGGCAGAATCCTGTCTTCGCCAGAGCCTACCAGATTGTACCCAAGATCACCAGTGGTGAGTATCCTCTGACGCCTCAGGTCATGGGCTCCGCGATCTTGTTAGCTCAGGAAACGGGCGCACCCATTCGTGCCATCGAGGATATTGCGCCGCTGCCCACCGTCACGTACCAGATGGCGATACCGAAGACGGCGAAGTACCCGAACGCTGCCAAGCTGTTTACCGGGTTTCAGATAACACCCGAGGCTCAGAAGATATGGTGGGACGAGAACAAGCGGGGTGCTCCCTTTGCTGTAGGTCCCATGGCGGACTGGCTCAAGGGGAAGGATGCGTTCTGGAAGACTCTGGATTTCGAGTTGAAGAAGTGGCCGGCGCTGCAGCAGAAGTACAATAAGATGCTGGGGCTGAATTAGGCAGTCGCCGAGGCCTGGGACGGTAAGACAGAATGGACCGAGGTCTTACACTGCCGCAACTGAATGCGTGGAGGGGTCCGGTTATGCAGAGAATCGACGTCGTCCGTACACTCGCTCCCCTGGTCACCCCAGAGGATCTCGTAGCTCACGCTTCGGGCATTCTCGATGCAGACTGGTGGAACTGTCTACCAAGCGGCATCGACAACGGCTTTACACCGGGTGGCATGGGCTCAAATCTGTCGACGGCCCTTGGTCTCGCCTTGGCTCTACCCCATCGTCGGATCATCTGCCTCGAGACGGACGGTTCTCTGTTGTTGAGCACGAGCATTTTGTGCACCCTTGGCGCCGAACGCCCACCAAACCTAACTGTCATCGTCTTCGACAATGGTGCGTACGAAAGTATCGGTGCACCGCTGACACTGACCTCGATGAACACAGATTTGGCGAGGATGGCTGAAGGAGCCGGCTGCATCAATTGCGTAACAGCTAGGGATCTGGAAGCCTTTAGCCGCGAGGCACGTCGTCTCTTGACTGATGGGGAATGCGGCTTTTTGGTGGCAAAGATCGAGCTAGGAGTGTACTCCTGGCCGAAAGAGAAACGCAAGAATATGGACAACGTAGAGGAGAAGTATCGGTTCATCCGTTACGTAGAAAGGTTGGAGGGCATCGACGTCCATTCTGTCGATGCGTGATGATCCCGGCCTATGGCGAGGAGGAGTATGTGAGAGACTGGCAACTGGTTGTCCCCGACTACGATAGATCCATATACGAGAAAGCGGGGTCCGGGCAGCGCCAGCCCTTCGGCAAAAGGCCGGCCCTACTGGTGGTCGATGTGACAAAAGCCTTTATGGGTGTCCGATCGGAAAACGTCCTCGATGCCGTCGAAACGCATGTGGTGAGCTGTGGAGATGCCGGATGGATCGCGTTACCTCGCATTGAAAAGCTCTTGAAGGCCTGTCGCGACAAAGGCGTACCGGTGGTCTATACGGTTCCGGTGCTAGGCATCCCGACCTGCAAGCCCAAGCCCGCGATCTCGGCGAGAGGAGAGTTTGGCCCGCCCGGCGAAGAGGAGGAGGGACTGGATATTCCCGAGTCCATAGCTCCATGCCCGAACGAGCTGGTATTCTCGAAGCCGAAAGCCTCGGGCTTCTTCGGCACCTGGCTCGTCACCTATCTTCGCTTTCTGAGGGTGGATTGTGTCCTCGTCTGCGGCACCAGCACTTCTGGCTGCGTGCGAGCCACCGCTATTGACGCGTTTAACGAGGATTTCACGGTCTTTGTCGTGGACGAATGCTGTTTCGATAGGTCCCTGTTCTTTCACCGCGCCAGTCTGTATCACCTGAACGCGAAGTACACTGACGTCATCTCTCTGGAAGAGGCGCTCGAGTACTTGGATGCCGTCGATGAATGGATACAAGCTTCTGGGAAAAAGCGATGAAAAGCCTGCAATAAGCGCTTGTCTGGCAGCCAATGACACAAGCGAAGAGGAAGGTGCATGTGGAACTGGGAAGGGAGACTCCCCAATACGCGGAGCTCATGGTCGAAGGCCTGAAGGAGGCCGGTGTGACCATCGTCACGGCTTTGCCCGACTCGCTATTCCGAAGTTTCTACCGGCTGGCCTCCGAGGACCCCGCGATTCGATATGTCCCGGTAAGCAACGAGGCGGATATGCCGGGAATAGCGGCCGGTGCATACCTTGGAGGCAAGCGTGCCGTAATGGTTATGGAGAACTCTGGCATCCGCCAGGCCTGTGAACCGATCGCCCGGTTTGCTTTTTCCAGCCACATGCCGTTGGTTATGCTCATGCCTTTCCGAGGTGACATAGGGGAATACAATCATTGGGGCCACGCTCACGCGCAGACGATGGAACCGATTCTCAACGCGTTGCGGATTCCCTTTCGTGTCCTTCGACAGTTGAATGAGATCAAGGGTCACATCAAACGCGCTGTGCGGCACGCCGACACCAGCCAATGGCCGGTCGCCCTGATTTTTTCAGGGGAGTGTGCGGAGGTCCCATTCTATGCAGAGGATTGACGCAGTTCGCGCGCTGGCGCCGCTGGTGACTTCCGAAGACCTGTTTGTCGTTTCCGTTGGCGCCCTTGAAAACGATTGGTGGAATTGCCGGCCACAGGATGGGCATAACAGCCTGTCATTGGGCATTCTGGGCTCTATCTCGTCCACAGCGCTTGGTCTGGCGATCGCCCTGCCTCATCGTCGCATTGTTTCCCTCGAAACCGATGGGTCGATGCTGATGAACATCGGCGTTATGTGCACCCTTGGTAGGCAGCGTCCACCAAACCTGACGGTAATCGTCTTCGACAACGGTGTCTACGAGTCTATAGGCGGGCCTCCGACCCTGACGTCGGGTAATACCGACCTCGCGGGGATGGCCGCGGCGGCCGGCTGCGTGAACTGTCTTACCGTGCGCGATGTGGAGCGCTTCGGGCACGATGCCCATCGGCTCTTGAACGATGGGGAATTGGGCTTTCTGGTGGCAAAGGTGGAGCGAGGGGTGCATCAGTGGCCCAAAGCCAAGCGCAGGGCGACCGACGCCGTGGAGGACAAGTACAGGTTCTTGCGCCACGTCGAGAAGATGGAGGGCATCGTGATTCATACCATTGGGCCATAGCCGTGACAATGGAGAGTAGCTATGACCCACTGTGCCTGGCCTGGATCTCAGATGTCAGGCAACAGATCTCAGACAACAGACAACCAGGCAACATTACATTATTGACAGATGAGTTGACGAATTGTTATAATCGTGCGCAGTTTCCTGGTGGTCACCATTCGTCATCCGGGCGGACCACATGGTTGTTCTCCCAACAAAGCCCGCTCGCAAGTTTCCTGTCCGTATTGGAATTAGAAAACTGCATTCGCTTACTCTTAACACTGCGCATCGCAAAGTGCACGCACGCTATGGACTGCGAAAAGGCACGCGCGATAGCAGTTGCACCGGCGAGTTGTTATCGGCTAAAGGGGTTGAGTAGATGCCGGGCTTGAACGAATTGGTTGACGAGGTAGTAACTTGCGATGTGCTTGTGGTCGGCGGGGGAATCGCGGGATGCTTCGCGGCCTTGGAGGCAAGGAACGCCGGCCTGAGCGTCGTCATCGCCGATAGGGCAAAGGTCGGCAGAGGTGGCATCAGCCCGCAGGTTTCCGGAATGCTGACCTATTTCGATCCGCAGCAGGACGATTACGACAAATGGTATCAGGAGTGCCTGGAAGCCGGACAGGGGCTTGTGGATGAGAAGCGTCTGGAGGGCATGATACCGGAGACCACCGAGATCGTAAGAGATCTGGACAGATGGGGCTGCCGTTTCGAGAAGCGGGACGGCAAGTACCTCTTGCGGCCAGGTGTCGGGCATTACTACGCCCACAACGCGGTCATGACCAAGGGCGGCTTCCAAATGATGTCGGTCTTGCGCGGCGAGGTGCTACGGCGCAGCGTGCGCCTGGTGGAGAGAGTGTCCGTCGCCGGATTGCTTACCTCAGATGGACTTACCCCTACTCAAGCCAGGGTGACCGGGGCTCTCGCGTTCAGCCTGAGAACAGGCCGACTCTGCGCTTTTGTCAGCAAGGCAACGCTGCTCGCCACCGGCTCTCTTTACGGCTACTTGAGCGATGCCGTGGGAGTGGGGCAGTTTGTGCCTTCTCTCAGCGGCGACGGGGTCAGAATGGCGCTGGAAGTAGGGGGAGCGGTAAGGAATATGGACATCGCCTACGCCACGCTGTCTCCGCTGGATTTCAACTGTGCGCCGGGAGCGGCCCTGCTGTTTGGAGAGGGCGCCCATCTGCTGAACTCGAAGGGCGAAAGGTTTATGGAGCATTGGGATGCGCGCCGAATGGAACGAGCCCCGCGCGTCGTCGTGTGCCGAGCCATTGCAACCGAGGAAGAGGAGGGGAGGGGTCCTGTTTACCTCGATGCCACTCATCTCAGCGAGGAAGCCCACCGTCGCGTAGAGGACGCGTGCCCAATCGTGGTCAGGTCGTTTGCCAAAGCGTGGTTGTCGTTGCGGACAGATAGAATCGCCTACTGGGCACACCTGGACGGCGACGGTCCGGCAGGGGTGCGTGTGGATCGACGGGGGGACACTGGCGTGCCCGGTCTTTTCGCCGGAGGCGCGCTCACGGACCATCCCGAGGATGGAGTGAGCAACATCATCGGACACGCCGTGGAGTCGGCCATAGGAGGTCGACGGGCAGGCCGAGGAGCCTCAGAATACGCTCTCGAAGCCCAGGAGCCATACATCGACCCGGCCCAGGTGGGGTCCTTCAAAGAGGACCTTTTGTCTCCGTTGAAGAGAGAAAGTGGGATCGATTGCCTGGGGATCAAAGAGCGCGTGAAACCGCTCAGAGATGAGCGGCTGATCGGCCTCGTGAAGAGTCCGAGGCGGCTGGAGCGGGCGCGTGCTCTCTTGTCGTCAGTCAGGCACGAAGTTTTGCCGGCGGTAAGAGTGACGGATTACCACACGCTGGCAAAAGCGATTGGTTTGCGTGCCGAGCTGTTGCAACTGGAGGCGATGGCGGCCTGCGGTCTGCATCGGACGGAGAGCAGAGGCGTTCACTACCGGGAGGACTATCCCGAGCGGGACGATGCGAAGTGGCTGAGGTGGACGTTTGCCGAGCTGAGAGACGGCGGTATGCGCATATGGAATGAGCCCGTCAAATAGAAAGGGAGGTGCCAGGGCAGAAGAGTAATCGCACAACTGCAAACGCAGGCAGCCTGTGGGCATTGAAATGAATCATATGGAGGGTGAGCGTGAAGAACAGTAGGAAGTGGTCCTTTTCAGTAGCCATCCTTTTGGCATCCGTGACGCTGGTTATCTCCGCGTGCGCTCCAGCATCCGCCCCCGCACCCGCGCCACAGAAAACCGCGCCCGAACCGGCGGTGCCCACGGGCCCAGCGGCCGCAAAGGCAAAGCTGGATGTCATCACCGTCAGCGCCTTTACCCCCAATGTGGTCCAGTTGCCCCTATATGCCGCCATACGCAAGGGGTTCTTCGAGAGGGAAAACCTCAAGATCGACCAGGTCATCGCGAGTGGGTCGGCTCAGGTCTGGCAGGTGCTCATGTCTAAGGATGCTCAGGTGGTCTTCGGGGGTTGGGACCCTGCCCTCGTCGCCAACGAAAAGGGCTCGGACTTCGTAATCGTTTTGGGCTCCGCCCGGAACCTGATGTACAGCTTCATCGTTCGTTCCGAGATAAAGAGCCTCCAAGACCTCAAGGGCAAGAGCATTGGAGTCTCCAGCTTGGGCGTAAGCAGGGACCCGTGGCTCATACGCAGGACTATGCGCCCGGAAGGCATTAATGACAACGAGTACGATCTTGTGGCCGTTGGCGGATCGGCAGGCCGTCTATCCGCTTTGCAGTCAGGGGCCATAGCTGCAGGCTATCTCAGCCAGCCAGAGGATTTCGTGGCAAATGACGCGGGGTTTCCCAAACTGTTCGACATCTCCAAATACATCCCCCAATACGAGTGGATGGTCCATACCGTTAGCAGGGAGTGGGCGAAACAGAATTCGGATAAGGTGAAGCGGTATATTCGTGCTCTGCGTGACGTCTTGCCGTGGATCTATGATCCCAAGAACAAAGAAGAGGTTATCGACGTTCTGGTCAAGGACATGAAGGGAAAGGAGAGGGCGGCTCGCCAATCCTATGACCTCTACGTGCCGAACAAGCTGTTTTCGACGGGAGAGCTTGATCCCGTGGGCGTCAAACAGGTCGTGGATTCCACGGTTGAGATTGGGATGATCTCCAAGGTCCCGACCACGGAGTCTTTCACAGACATGAGCTACCTTGAACAGGTTAAGAAGGGGCAGTAGAGTTTTTTGGTTGGATACGAGTTTGGGCGAGTGCTCGTGGCACAGCCGCAGCTTGAAGAACGGCGCTTTCCTGGTTGGCATCGAAAAGTTGACGAGCGAATTGGCGTGTGATATGTTCGTCGCACTTTGGACAGGTCCAACCGGACGTTTCCGATCATCTTGTCACCTGAAAGCAACAGTCAAGAAACCAAGAGGAGATCGAAGGAGGAGATCGAATAATGAGATATTGTGGTGAGGGGCGCTGGGCCGCAAGCATACTGCTTCTCGCGCTCTTCGTGGTTGTCTCGGCGTGCGCTTCGGCCGCGCCTCCGCCAGCGGCCCAACAACCAGCGGCCGCCAAGCCGCCGGAGACAAAGGCTGCGGCACCGGCGAAGGGTAAGATCGACGTAATCACTATCAGCGCTTTTAATCCCATCGCGGGGTTGCTGCCCGCTTTTGCTGCCGAAAAGGCTGGGTTTTTCGAGAAAGAGAACATAAAGGTCGACTGGGTATATTCCAACGCTTCTGCTCAGGTCTGGCAAGTACTGATGTCGAAGGATGCACAAATGGTTTATGGTGGGTGGGATCCCGCGCTCGTGTCGAACAGCAAGGGCTCGGACTTCGTGATCATAATGGGCTCGGTGAAATACCTGCTGTACAGTTTTATAACCCGTCCGGAGATCAAGACTTTCCAGGACCTCAAGGGCAAGGCCATCGGCGTCTCCAGTTTGGGTGTAAGCCGAGATCCATTGCTGGTCAAGGTGCCCATGCGGGCGGAGGGCATAAAGGATAGTGAGTACGATCTGGTGGCGGTAGGGGGAACGGCTTCCCGCTATGCCGCTCTGCAGTCGGGAGCCATCGTTGCCGGCTACCTCAGTCCTCCCGAGGATTTTACGGCGATGGACCAGGGTTTTCCTAAGATGTTCGACATTTGGAAGTATATTCCTAAATACGAGTGGATCGCTTCGGTGGTCAGCAAAGCATGGGCCAAGAACAATCCGGACCTGGTGGTCAGATACATCAAAGCAATGCGTGCTGCCACAACCTGGATTTATGATCCCAAGAATAAAGAACAGGTTGTCCAGATTCTGGTTACCACGGGACCGAAACTCAAGGAGAAGGCAGCGCAGCAGTTCTGGGATTACTATATACAGAACAAGGTTTTCTCGATGGGCGAGCTTGATCCCGAGGGTGTGAAGGTGGTCGTTGACGGCACGGTCGAGATTGGCCAGATCCCCAAGGCGCCGCCGACAGAATCCTTCATAGACATGAGCTACTTCGAGCAAGCCAAAAAGGCACAGTAACACCTGTTTGGTCTGGAGGCACGGAATTGGCGCAAGCACCATCAGCTTGAGCGAACGCGAATGGGGTCTCGGCTTGTGCGGTGGCGACACCCTTCGCTTCGCTCGAGAGGATGCACCTATCAAAAGCTGAACGAGGACTACTACTATGAGCGACAGCGTTACTGGAGCGCGGGTAGCCCGCAAGGGTGTTTCCCAGCGCGGCACCTTGCGGAAGCTCTATAGGCAAAGCAGGGCGGCACGGCGGGCCATCACCTCCTTTGTAATCATCGCGATCCTCTGGGAGGTGATTGGGAGGTACGTAATAACCAACGAGGCGTTGTTCGTCCCCTTCTCCAGCATTGGAGCTGCCTTCACGAAGCTCATGTCCACTGGGGAACTCCAGAAACACGTTCAGGTGAGCGTTACCGAGTTCTTGTTGGGCGTCGGCGTTGCTGCGGCGGTGGGCGTAGCATCAGGTGCGGTGCTGGCCGTCAAGGACACCCTTCGGGATTACATTGACCCGGTGATATCGGTACTCTACTCCACGCCAACGGTTGCGCTGGCGCCCCTCTTCATCTTAGGCTTGGGCATCGGGCTAGAATCCAAGGCCGCGGTGGTCTTTCTGGTCACCGTCATACCGGTGATAATCAACACGGTGGCGGGGATACGGGCGACGGAGCAGGATTTCATCGAGGCTGCCCGCTCGTTTGGAGCCTCGGAGCTGCAGATTTTTCAAAAGATTCTCATTCCTGCGGCCTTGCCCTTCATCATCACCGGTCTTCGGCTAGGGGTTGGGCGCGGTATTGTGGGTGTGGTAGTTGCGGAGCTGTTTGGCGCGAGGGCAGGATTAGGCCTGTTGATCCTTTCGACGTCCCAATCGTTTGATCCAGCGGGGCTGTTCGTGGCGATTCTGCTGCTGGCCTTCGCCGCGGTGACTGTGATATCGATTCTGCAGTGGCTTGAGGCAGCCGTTGCTCCGTGGCGAAAGTTCAAAGTGTAGAAGTGGATGGAGACTGTCGATGGCTGTCGTCGCAAAGTTAGAGACAAGGAATCTGTGTCACGAGTTTGCGAAGGAAGATGGCCCAGAACTTGAGGTTCTCAGGGACGTCAGCCTCTCGGTCAGTTCCGGAGAGTTTGTGAGCATCGTGGGTGCGAGCGGCTGCGGCAAGACCACGTTGCTACGGATCCTGGACGGCCTGGTGCCGGCCAGCGGCGGCGAGATATTGCTCGACGGGAAGCCTGTTAGCAAACCCGGGACCGACCGGGGATTCGTCTTCCAGAAGGACACGCTATGGCCATGGAGAACCGTTGAGGGGAACGTCGTCTTTGGGCTGGAAGTCCGGCGTCGACCCAGACCAGAACGTAGAGAGACAGTTAACCGGTTCGTGCGCCTGGTGGGTCTGGAGGGCTTCGAGAAGCACTACCCGCACGAGCTTTCGGGCGGCATGCGGCAGCGAGTGAATCTGGCACGCGCTTTGGCAGTAAATCCCGAGGTGCTGCTAATGGACGAGCCATTTGCGGCCCTTGATGCGCAGACCAGAGAGGTTATGCAAATGGAACTGCTTAAGATCTGGTCGCAGCATCGCAAGACCGTCGTGTTCGTCACGCACCAGATCGACGAAGCCGTCTACCTTTCCGATCGGGTATACGTGTTTACGGCCCGTCCCGGCAGAGTGAAGGAGATCATCGAGGTGGACATTCCACGGCCCCGAACTCTCGACGTGAAACACACCTCAAAGTTCATAGCCTATGTCGATCGCATCTGGAAGATGATCGAGGAGGAAGTCCTGGAGGGGATGAGGCTGGGAATACAGCGTTAGACTTTTGCCGAGTTCCATAAGAAAAGTATGGGGCCGAAGCTTTGGGGACCGGAATGGCAACTGGCCGTATGATCGAAGCGGAAGTGCTCGCGATCGCGTGCATCACGCATTTCCCAAGCAACTGCCCAGGGGAAAGGTATGACGGGCCTGGGCTGATCGTATTGCGTAGGGATCTCTGGCATCGACGCACGCATCGTGCGCGCGAGTCAACCTGAGGATCGCGGGCTTGGGACAAGGAGGAGGGATTAATGGGTTTAAGCGAACTAGTCGACGAAGTCGTGAGGTGCGACGTTCTGGTTGTTGGCAGTGGCATCGCGGGGTGCTTTGCAGCTCTGGAAGCCAGAAAAGAAGGCCTGAGCACCGTCATAGTTGAAAGAGCTAAGGTCGGTAGAGGCGGTATCAGCCCCCAGATGTCCGGAACGCTAACCTACTTCGATCCGGAGCGAGATGACTACGATAAGTGGTACCAGGAGTGTCTGGAGGCAGGTCAGGGGCTCGTGGACGAAAACCGACTGGAAGGTATGATACCGGAGACAACCGAGATCATAAGAGATCTCGAGAAGTGGGGATGCCATTTTGAGAAGCGGAATGGGGAATATGTGACGCGGCCTGGCGTCGCCCACTACTACGCCCGCAATGTGGTTATGACCAAGGGTGGGTTCCAGATGATGTCTGTGCTGCGTGGCGAGGTGCTCCGGCGCGGCGTCCGAGTCGTTGAAAGAGTCGCCGTAACCAGTCTCTTGACCTCGGATGGCAGGGCACCCACCAATGGTAGAGTGGTTGGGGCTTTCGGCTTCAGCTTGCGGACAGGTCGACTATACGCTTTTCTCAGCAAAGTTACCGTGCTTGCCTGCGGCTCACTTTACGGCTACCTCAGCGATGCTGTGGGTGTTGGACAGTATATGCCGTCTCTTAGCGGGGATGGGATCAGATTGGCGCTTGAGGCTGGAGCAGCGGTGAGGAACATGGATATCGCCTACGCTACTTCTTCGCCACTTAACTTCAGTTGTGCTCCGGGAGCGTCGATCCTTTACGGAGAAGGCGCATACCTGCTGAATTCGAAGGGCGAGAGGTTTATGGAGAAGTGGGATGCGCGCCGAATGGAACGTGCTCCTCGCGTCGTAATGTGTCGGGCGATTGCGACAGAGGAAGCAGAGGGAATGGGTCCCGTTTATGTGGACGTCAGGCACGCCAGTGAGGAGGCTCACCGGCGCATAGAGGATGCCATACCCATAGTGGTCAAGTCGTTTGAGAAGGCTGGACTATCGTTGCGCAAAGATAAGATTGCGTATACAGCGCATTTGGATGGCGACGGTCCAGCGGGCGTGCGGGTTGATCGATGGGGGAACACGGGAGTACCGGGTCTCTTCGCCGGCGGCGCGGTAACCGACCATCCCGAGGACGGGGTGAGCAACATCATCACCCACGGGGTGGAGGCGGGCATCGGCGGACGACGAGCTGGCAAAGGCGCGAGTCGAGCGGTCGCCGAAGCAGAGGAGCCTGCTCCCGATGAGTCTCAGGCACGGCAGATCAAAGACGATATTTTGGCGCCATTGAAGAGAGATGTGGGGATCAGCAGCCACGAGATCAAGAAGCTGGCCCGCCCCATCAAGCATGAGCAACTCATTGGTCTTATCAAGCGGCCGAGCCGCCTGGAGAAAGCGCGTGACCTGACTCGCTCGCTCAGACGCGAGGTTTCGGCCCACGTGCAGGCGAGCGATTACCACGACCTGGCAAAAGTGATCGGCCTTCGCGCTGAGCTGCTGCAACTGGAGATTATGGCGGCCTGCGGCTTGCATCGCACTGAGAGCAGAGGTGTCCATTATAGAGAGGATTACCCAGAAAGGGACGACGCTCGGTGGCTTAGATGGACCTTTGCCAGACTTGAAGACGGCGAGGTGCGGATTTGGGATGAGCCGGTGAAATAGCAGGGGAGGTGTGCTGTGATAGACAGTGCGAGGAGGAAAGAAGGAACGTGACCCTAAGAATAATCAGCATTGATCGATACCGGTGTATTGGTTGTACCGCTTGCGAGCAGGCTTGCCCGAACGACGTAATACGAATGCGAGGGGGAAAAGCAGTCCCTGTCTATCCCGAAGATTGCTCCCAGTGTTTCAGTTGCGAGGTGGATTGTCCTCACGAGTGCATTGTAATTGGCCCCGTCGAGGGAGTTGCGTAGACAGACCTTGTGACTGGGCAGCAAAGTGCTGTCCACACCATAGCGCCCGAGATCTCAGCGAAGTCTGGAGGAAAAGGCCAATGACCTATCGTGACCTGAGGGACTGGATGGAGGAGGTTGACAGGTTAAGGGAGATCAAGCGCTTCGACGGCGCCGACTGGAATCTGGAGGTTGGGGCGCTGTGCGCCCTGGCCAGTCCCACCGAGAACTGTCCTGCCTTGCTCTTCGATCGGCTGAAGGACTATCCCGCTGGCTATCGCATTGTGGTCAATCCCCTCGCATCTTTCGACCGCATCGCCTTTACTTCGGGTATGCCCCTTGGCCTCAGCAAACGCGAATACGTGCAGCTCTGGCGGGGGAAGCTCAGGGAGTTGTCCACCGTGGAGCCGACGTGGGTCGAGACCGGGCCAGTGATGGAGAACGTCCACACGGGAGACGATGTGAACGTGCTGGAGTTCCCTTCGCCCTTCTGGCATCTGCTAGACGGCGGGCGCTACATAGGCACCGCCACTGCCGTGATCACCCGGGACCCCGACGACGGCTGGGTGAATTTCGGCACCTACCGCACGCAGGTGATCGACCGCAACCACGTCGTCCCCTGCATATCCACCGGGAAGCACGGCTACATCCAGCGCAACAAGTACTTCGCCCAGGGAAAACCTTGCCCCGTGGCGATTTCCGTCGGGCACGACCCTGTTCTCTTTCTGGCTGCCTCGCTCGAGGTGCCGTATGGAGTATGCGAGTACGACTACGCGGGCGGCATCAAGGGCGAGCCTATCGAGGTGATGAAAGGCCCGCTTACGGGCCTTCCCATACCCGCGCGTGCCGAGATCGTCCTGGAAGGCGAGTTCCTGCCGGGGAACAATTACGACGAGGGCCCCTTTGGCGAGTGGACGGGCTATTATGGAAGCGGTTCTCGGGAGGAGCCGATAATCGAGGTCAAGGCCATCTATCATCGCCACGACCCCATCATTCTCGGGAATTTCCACGAAAAGGGGGTGAACGCTCCAACCATTCACCAGAACTTGGTCAGGTCTGCGATAATCCACGACGAATTGGAAAAAGCGGGTGTGCCGGACGTTACAGGCGTGTGGTGCCTGGAGGTCGGCGGGCCGCGCTTCCTGATCGCCGTGTCGATCAAGCAGCGGTACCCTGGCCACGCCAGACAGGCTGCGCACATCGCCACCTTCTGCCACGCCAGCGTCTATATGGGTCGGTACGTGGTTGTGGTAGACGAGGACATCGATGTGGGCGACCTGAATGAGGTGATGTGGGCGGTTTGCAGCCGCACCGATCCCGAGAAGTCCATCGAGATCTTCAAGCGCTGCTTGAGCTGTCCCATGGACCCGGCACTCCCCTGGGAACAGAGACAGTTCAACTCGCGAGCCATCATCGACGCCTGTCGCCCGTGGGAGTGGAAAGATGAGTTTCCCGCCGTCGCCGCAGTTAGCGAGGAGTTGAAGGCAGCTACGAGGACCAAGTGGGGCGATGATCTAACTCGGTAAGTATGCTTCTGCCGATGAAGGCTTAGGATTATTGTAGTTTGGAGGGAAGGAAATTGGTTGTCGATCTGGTTGTGCGAAATGGGAAGGTAGTTACTCCGGCTGGCGTGTTTCCCGGAGCGGTCGCCGTGGCGGACGGAAAGATCGTCGCCGTTGGCTCGGAAGAGACGATGCCTGCGGCAAGAAGAACTATCGACGCGGGCGGTAAGCACATGCTGCCCGGTCTGGTCGACCCGGAGGGACATCCGGCGGGGAACAGACCACTGAAAACCGACCTAATCAGTGAGACCCGATCCGCCCTGGCCAGTGGCGTGACGACCTGGGGGATACAGGTGGCCAGCACGGGCATCAAACGGGAAGAAGATGGCTGGCCTCCCTCGGACGAGGACATTCGGCCATTCAGCGAGGTGATGGACCTGTTCCAGGAACTGGGGAACAATCATTCGAGAGTAGATTACTTCCTCACCCCGATCGTCACCACGGATGAGCAGGTGCTGGAAATTCCCAAACTGGCCGAGGAACATGGGGTTACCTCCTTCAAGTTCTATATGCATATGAAGCAAGGGCCGCGCGTGGCCAGCAAGTGGTACGCCCAAAGATTCATGGGATTTCCCGGCTTCGACGACGGCACGGTCTATCTGGCGCTGGAAAACGCGGCGCGCATAGGTCCTCCGGGGATCGTGTCCATCCACCCTGAAAACTGGGAGATCGTCAGACTCTTCGAGGATCGTCTGGTCAAGGCGGGCCGCACCGATATGGCCGCGTGGGATGACCGCTCGCCACACTTCTGTGAAGCTGGCCACGTCTGGACCTACGGCTACTACGCCAAGGTCACCGGCTGCCCTCTCTACATTCAGCACGTCACGACTCAGGAAACTCTGGACGTCATTCAGAAACTAAGGGCCGATGGGGTCAAGGTCTACGGCCAGACCAGCGCCTGCTACCTTTCCCTTGACCACGATGTCTGGAAAGTAAACGTGCCGCTGAGGGACAAGGAGACCATCGAGAAGCTGTGGGCAGCCGTTCGAGACGGCATCGTCGACTGCTCGGGTACAGACCACGTGGTGGTCGCCAGACCAAGGGAGGACATGGACAAGGGCAACGTGTGGGAGACCATCAGCGGGTTCCCCTCGCGCATGGAAGGTTACCTGCCCGTGATGCTGAGCGAGGGGGTCAACAAGGGGAGAATATCTCTCGAAAGAATGGTCCAGGTGTGCTGCGAGAATCCCGCCCGGGTTTTCGGCCTCTATCCCAAGAAGGGGGTGATCAGGCCGGGCGCGGATGCAGACCTGGTCATCGTCGATCTGGACCTTAGAAGAGAAGTGAAGAAAGAGTCGATTCAGTGTGATGCCGGCTGGTCGGTCTACGAAGGATGGCAGATGAAGGGCTGGCCACTGATGGTGATCTTGAGAGGGAACGTGGTGATGGAGTGGCCGGCAGACGCGCCAAAGGCCAGGATGGTCGGCGAGCCGACGGGCCGGTATCAGCCGAGGAAAGCCGGGCACGCCACGTATCCAATCGAGTGACGGTGTGCCGTTGAAGGAGTGATTATGAAAGAATGGCAACTGGTTGTGCCTGAGGAAGATAGAGCCGTTTTCGACAAGGCCGGCTTTGGCCACCGCCAACCGTTCGGCAAGAGGCCTGCGCTGGTGATCGTCGACGTCACCAGAGCGTTCCTCGGGCCAAAGCCCCAGAACGTGCTCGAGTCCGTGGAGACCCACCAGGCGAGCTGTGGGGAGGTGGGATGGCTTACGCTACCAAAGATCGCGCGGCTGATTGGGACGTGTCGCGAGAACGGCATACCGGTGGTCTACACCGTCCCCCTCTTGCGCATCCCGACGTGCAAGCCACGTCCCGGCAAGCCGCCCGGGAGCGAATACGGGCCGCCTGGCGAGGAGGAGAAGGGTCTGGAGATCGACGAGTCCATCGCTCCCCGGCCGGGCGAGCTGGTGCTACAAAAACCCAAGGCCAGTGGCTTCTTCAACACCTGGCTTGCCACACATCTGCGCGCCTTGAGTGTGGACAGCCTGCTGGTATGTGGGACCAGCACCTCCGGCTGCGTTCGTGCCACGGCCGTGGATGGGTTCAACAACGATTTCACGGTCTTCGTCGTGGAGGACTGCTGCTTTGATCGATCGCCGTTCTTTCACGACGCAAGTCTCTACGACATGAATGCCAAGTACGCCAACGTGATCTCGTTGGATGAGGTTCTCGACTACGTTAGCGACATTCATCTGTGCCAAAGTTGAGCCGGGTCGCGAGCCCGTGCCGCCGATGGAGGGTGACGAGGTAGAAGACAAGTACCGCCTCGTTCGTTTTGTCGAAAAGACCGAGGGCAAGCGCATTCTTGCCAAGAGCTTGCCGGCGAGCTTCAAGGGGCGCTCGACTGCCCCGCGCTTCTTGACTCGGCACCAGAGCAGTGCTATCATGCGCTCGCTTGGCAAGAGGTTACAAGAAGTTTTCAATCAAGGAGGCAAAAACATGGCTGAGAGAATCCTGTTCACCGTCATCGCGACCGTGGCGATCCTCGTCGGCGCCTGCGCCCCCGCGGCAGCGCCGGCACCCTCGGCACCCAAGGCCGCCGAGCCGCAAAAAGCGGCCGAAGCCAAACCTGCGCAAACGAAGCCAACTGGACCACCCGTCACCCTGCACTACGGCCGCGCCTTCCCTACTGCCGAGACCCTGCCCGCCTACGCCGCGATAGCCAAGGGGTTCTTCAAAGAGGAGAATATCGACCTGGACATCGTCTACATCTCGACGGGCGACAAGATGATCAGCGCCCTCGTGGGCGGTTCGCTAGACATCGCCAATTACACTCCCGACTGGATGATCAGAGCGGTCGAAAAGGGAGAGAAGCTAGCCATCGTCCTTGGCGGCTGGAACGTGCCCATCTACAGCCTCGTTACGCCGAAGGCAGTAAGAACCTACAGTGACCTGAAGGGCAAGCGTTTTGCCGTCAGCGCGTTGAAGTCCTCCGATGCCTACTTTGCCCGCAAGATGCTGGCCGCCAACGGCCTCAAGGAGAGCACCGACTACGACTTGATACAGGTCGGTGGGACTCCGGAGCGAGTAGCCGCGCTGAAGTCGGGCTCGGTCGGCGCAGCTCTCCTTCTGCCGCCTCAAGATCAGCAGGCTGTCGATGAAGGATACAATCGGCTAGACACCACTACGCAAGTCGTGAAGAGCTACGCGTGGGCCGCTCACGCCGCCAAGAAGGAGTGGGCCGAGAAAAACGAGCAGACGATCATTGGACTGGCCAGGGCGTGGATCAAGGGGACCAGGTGGGTGTACGATCCCAAGAACAAGAACGAGGCCGTGGCTATCCTGCAGCAGCACGTCAAGCTGGAGGACAAGTACGCGATATCGGTCTACGAAACCTACGTTAACGCGGCCTCCTGGGACAAGGATGGCGCCATCAGCGTGCCTGGGCTTCAGGCTGTCATCGACGCCATGGGCGAAATGGGCGACATGACGCCGCCGCTTCCCAAGGTGGAGAAATTCATAGATACTAGCTACTGGCAGAAGGCCATCAAAACGCTGCAATAAGAGGAGACTGGATGTTCGCAAAAGACTTACGAGACTGGATCGAGCGCGTCGACGAGATCGGCGAGCTGCGCAGGGTCGACGGTGCGACCTGGCAGGAAGATATCGGCATGGCCACCGAGTTGCTGCACCACAAGCAGGGCTCGCCGGTGGTGATTTTCGACAACATCCCGGGCTATCCGCAGGGATACCGCGTGATGGTCAACGGCTACGGCTCGTATCGGCGGATCGCCTTGACGCTTGGGCTTCCCACCGATATCCCGTTGCCGGAGCTCACCCAGATGTGGCGCCGTAAAGTGACGCAGATCAAGCCCGTCGACCCCGTTCTCGTGTCGGACGGTCCGGTTATGGAGAACATCAAGGAGGGCGACGACATAGATGTGCTCGCCTTCCCGACGCCAATTTGGCACGAGCTCGACGGAGGTCGCTACATCGGCACGGGTAGCTGTGACATCACCGTCGATCCCGACGAGGGCTGGGTTAACCTCGGCACCTACCGCGTGATGGTTCACGACGCCAAGCGGGTCGGCTTCTACGTCAGCCCTGGCAAGCACGGGTACATACAGCGCAACAAGTACCTGAATCGGGGCCAACCGTGCCCAATCGCGGTCGCCATCGGCGTCGACCCGCTGCTGTACCTGGCATCGGCGAGTGAGGTGCCTTACGGGATTAGCGAATACGCCTGGGCCGGCGGCGTCTCAGGCGAGCCCGTTCCGGTGATCAAGGGCAAGTACACCGGTCTGCCGATCCCGGCCAACGCGGAGATAGTCATCGAGGGGTTTGCGCCGCCGGACCTGAAGCTGATGGAGGGCCCGTTCGGAGAGTGGACGGGCTATTACGCCAGCTCCGCCCGCGAGGAACCTGTCATCGAAGTGAAGGCGATCTATCACCGCAACAACCCGATCATATTTGGCTGTCCCCCCAACAAGCCACCCGGAGAGGAGTCGCACTACCGTGCCTTCCTGCGTTCGGCCTTCCTGCTGGATGAAATGGAGAAGGCCGGTGTGCCGGACGTGGTCAACGCCTGGTGCCATCCGGTGGGTGGGTCGCACCTCCTGCTGGCCGTCGCCATCAAGCAGAGGTACCCAGGACACGCTCGACAAGCTGGTCACATCGCCGCTATGTGCCACAACGGCGCCTACTTGGGCAGGTACGTTATCGTCACCGACGAAGATATCGACGTCACCGACCTGAACGAGGTCGTCTGGGCGATGTGTACCCGCGCCGACCCTGCTGGGGCTATCGACATCATCCATCGTGCCTTGAGCGGGCCCCTGGATCCGGCCATACATCCCGATCACAAAGGGTTCAACTCGCGCGCCATCATCGACGCCTGCCGGCCCTACGAGTGGAAAGATAAGTTCCCACCCGTCAACGAGCCGAGCCCGGAGGTGCGCCGCAGAGCCCTGGAGAAGTGGGGGCACCTGACTAGCTGACGCAGGGCGCGGAGACCGCACCCTATCGGCCGCCAAGTCACACTCGACGGGATACGGGCTTGCACGAAAGTGTGGCCTGGAATCGCGGGTACCATGAGGGCCGCTCCGCCATGACGAGATCCTTTGTTCTGTCGTTTGTGGCCGGGTACAGCCGGAGAGCCTGGTAGAGCGCACGAAGTGGCCATGTATGTTAAAGGCCCGGCTGCGTCGGAGACAACGCTAGCGGGCCTGGGTGTCCTTCGGCGCCCCGATACATCGGGGTCGCCGTCAAGCCGCTTAGCAGGTACGGGTGCTGGCTTAGGAGGGACGATGACCACTATTCTACTCAAGAATGGCTACCTCTTGGATCCCTCTCGCGAGCTAGCGCGGGCCGATATCTTGATCGAGGGTGACACCATCATCCAGGTGGGAGCCGAGACCAGGCGTGAGGCAGACCGCGTGATGGATCTGAAGGGAAAGATCGTCATGCCCGGCCTGATCAGTGCGCATAGCCACACGACGACACTGCTGCAGCGAGGTATGGCAGACAACTTGCCTTTGGAGCACTGGCGCCTGTACATGATCTTGGTCGAGGACGAGCGGAGCAGCCGGGACGTGTCCTTCACTCCTTCAGATAGGGATGGAGTGAAGGACGTGTACGTCCTCAGCGCGCTGGCGGCGGCAGAGTTCCTGCTGACGGGCACAACTGGGCTCGTGGACACTCTGAACATCAACTGGCGCCAGTTCGATAGCCAGATGGACGCGGTGATGCAGGCATACGTCGACGTGGGCATCAGGGCGGTCGCGGCCCCGTCGTACAGTGATATGACGTTTTCTCAGACCATGCCCGTGCACCTCTTGGAGGTTGCGGCGGAGGCCTCGATCTTGGACGCCGGGCCACCACCTGATCCTGGCGAGATTGCCAAGACCCTCGATAGCTACCTTCGGCGCTGGACCGGGCGACATACCTTGATCACGCCTGGACTAGCCCCCACGGGCACCCACCGCTGCAGCGGGGAGATGATGGAACAGACCGTCGAGCTCGCCAGGAAGTACGATGCGCCGATACAGACTCATCTGCTAGAAACCAAATTGCAGGCTGTGGTCTCTCGAAAGAAGTTCGGCGGCTCAACCGGAGAGTTCCTGCGGCGGGTGGGCTGCGTCGGACCCAACACGTCTTTTGCGCACGGCGTGTGGGTGGATGACGTCGACATTGCCATCCTAGCCGAAACCGGCTCCAGCATCGTACACAATCCACTGAGCAACATGCGCATTGGCAGCGGCATCGCGCCGGTGCAGCGGATGCGGGCCAGGGGGCTGAACGTCGCGCTGGGGGCGGACGGCGCCGGGAGCGCCGACAACCACAATATGATCGAGGTGATGAAATTCGCGGCGCTACTGGGCAAGCTCTACGGCCCGCGCGAGAGCTGGATCTCGGCGCTGGACGCATGGGACATGTGTGTAACGGGCGGCGCGAGGGTTATGCGGCAGAAGGTCGGCCAGACCGCGCCCGGCTATCTTGCCGACCTGGTCGTGCTGAACGACGAAGCGCTGTTCATGATGCCGAAAGAGAGTCTCGTCGCGCAAATGGCCTACAGTGAGCTAGGGTCCTCCGTGGATACCGTGCTGGTAGGAGGCAGGGTCGTCGTGGAGCGGGGAGAGGTCCTCACCGTCGACGTAAGCGCTTTGCACGCGGAAGCGCAGGAAATCGTGAGCCGGATGTATAGACGGATACACGCAGGACACGAGCGTTTTGCCGCTGCCCGGGGCGTGCTGGATCGGATGGCGGACGCGGTAAGCAAAGAGAAGCTGGCTTTCAGCAGGTATGCAGATCTGTAGGCTGGGCTCGGTGTCAGCGGATACGGAGCGGATAAGCGGATCAGGGTTGTGGCAGATGAGAGGCAGTGTATGGAGGAATTCTTTGCGGTGGTGACGCGCCTGGGGCAGATAACCGTTCCAGCCGAAATCCGCAGGAGTCTGACGCTGAAGTCGGGTGGTTGCGTTGGTATGTCGGTTGGCAAGATTGAGGAAGACAGGATCGGGGTCACTTTGAGGTCTGTGCCGTCAGTGGCACGGATGACCTTTGGCTCAGTCACACCTCGCAAGCGCCCTGAGGATTTCGATGAACTGCGTCAGGTGTGTGAAGAAGGCGTGGCCGAGGAGGCGGTGGCAGAAACGGAGTAAGGCGACAAAGGCTGTCTATGACCGCTCCATTTGTGGTGAGCAACATCTGTCAAAACGCGGCTCTGGTTGGGCGACGAAGGGAGCTCGAGCACATAAGCTACCATCCACACTTTGATTAGTTTTCAAGCCTGCGCAGGATTGAGCCGTAAGGTCTGGCATAGGAACGTCTGCTCCAGCGCTCCGTCGGTTCAACAAAAGACGTAGTTACGCCAGCCTTCTGTGGATACTCCCTGACTTCTTCGGATGGGAAGCGTCTCGGCAGCGGTGGAGTCGCGGCGCTAAAGCAACCGCTTCAGGCCGCTGGGCGGGAGACAAGGCCGGTTTGCGGGCTGCGACGGTCCGTTCAGGGCCGAGATGCCTGCTATGCCTCGTCACTGGCAACACATGGTTGGCCCAAAGGCATCGGGTATCGCTTGCGCAGACCACGTAGACGGCTCACCGACAGGCAGGTGGGGAAGATTCCAGAGGTGCGCTCCGAAGAAGACCGCTGATATTGACTATTAGGTCGAGCGACCTATAATACACATATTGGGCAGTTACGTATCGGATCTTCATACCCCACACGTATTACGAGGGACCCCCTCAGATCCTTCCAAACCCGGCGGAGTTTCACGAGGAGGTACAGAGCGATGCTTGCGCCTTTTGGGAAAGCAGGAAAAGCTATAACGTTGTATCCACATTGGCTGAGCGGCAATTACTTCGACAGGATGGCCGTAGGCAGAGATGAGGCCACCCGTCTTCTCATTAACGCGCGTAGACTGCTGAAACTCCATGCTTTGTTTGGCTTTAGGATGCTGCTTAGAGCTGTGGACTAGCCTGCGACCTTACATTCTTAATTTTCCACAGTGCCCAGTTCCGAACATGTTGTGTGTGCACGGAATCATAGAGACGAGTGATAGCAAGATAGTGCTTGCACAGCGAAGCAGACGGGTTAGATACCATCCGCTACGCTGGAGCGTCTCGTTTGAAGAGCAGGTTGAGACTGCAGACTTGGATTTCGGCAATTTGGCGTTCCACACAGCGGCGACCCGCGGGGTCAGCGAGGAGTTCCTGTTTGCCCATGGCGCTGATTCATCCGATTCCAAGCTGCTGGCGTTACTCTCAGAGTACCAGATAGTTAACCCCGCTCTAGTTGCGTACATCGCTATCCCGTTCACGTTTGATGAACTACTGGCATGGCAACGCAGCATTCCGAAAGCACAGCGGGAATTCGAGCCGGAAAGGATTTCGGGCATTCCGGTCGACATAGACGTGCTGGCAGGAGTAGCCATACGGGAAGAATTCGGCGCAGGCCATGTGCCGATTGATGGGCGATGGCACCCAACCTCTCGCTATAGATTGCTGCTCACCAAGGTGCATAGATTCGGTTCGCACGACACTCTGGAGGCCCTCGCAAGGCAGACGCAAAGGAAATCCTGATTCTGAGGCAAACCGGCCCATTGGCCGACGACGGGGTGTCGACGGTCACAGAGCGCCCTTGCTGAGCATTACGGCCAGTCAAGCTCCGCTCCCCACTTGGCCCTGGTAGTGGCTTTCAATTCCTCGCTGACGGCGGCGACGGCGGGGAAGTCGTCACGCCATTCCCAGGGCCGGCAGGCGTCGATGATGGCGCGGGAGCTGAGGCCCTTCTCCTTGAACGGGATCACCGGGTCGATCTCGGAGCCCCAGCACCGCTTGAATATCTCGATGGACTTCTCGGGGTCGGTGCGGCTGCAAACGGCCCACATCACCTCGTCCAGATTCCCAACGTCGATGTCGTCGTCGACCACGATCACGTAGCGCCCCATGTGCGCGCCACCATGGCAGAAGGTGGCCACCTGTGCCGCCTGCCTGGCGTGGCCGGGGTAACGCTGCTTGATCGACACGGCGATCAGAAAGCGCGGCCCGCCCGCTTCGTGGCACCAAACGCCTGCGACGTCCGGCACGCCGGCCCGCTCCAGCTCCTGGTGGATGATGCCCGATCTGATGATGTTCTGGTGGATCGTCGGCGCGTTGACCGCCTTTTCGTGGAAATTGGCCAGGATGATCGGATCATTACGATGGTAGACTGCCTTCACCTCGATCACCGGCTCGTTGCGCGAAGAGCTGCCGTAGTAGCCGGTCCACTCGCCAAAAGGCCCCTCCGCGAAGGTCTGCCCCGGGATGAACTCGCCTTCCAAGACGATCTCGGCTCGCGCCGGGATCGGCAGCCCGGTTAAGGGCCCTCTGATCACTTCGACCGGCTCAGCCTTGATGCCGCCGGCGTAACGGTACTCGTTCACCCCGTAGGGCGCCTCCAAAGAGGCCGCCATAAAAATGAGCGGGTCGTGGCCCACCGACACGGCCACGGGGCAGGGCTTTCCCCGCTTCAGATATTTGTCGCGATGGATGAGGCCGTGCTTGCCGAACGCGATGAACGGCACGACGTGGTTGCGGTCGATAACCTCGGTGCGGTACGTGCCGAAGTTAACCCAACCGTCGTCGGGATCCCGTGTGATGATCGCCGTGGCCGTGCCGATGTACCTTCCGCCATCTCCAGCGTGCCAGAACGGCGAAGGGAACGCCAGGACGTCGACGTCACCGCCCGTCTGTACGTTCTCCATCACCGGGCCGTTTTCAACCACCGTCGGCTCGATTGGCACAAGCTCTTTCAGCTTCTTCTTCCAAAGTGAGACGTACTCTCGTTTGCTCAGATTGAGAGGCAATCTCGAGGTCAAGGCGATGCGGTTCAACGATGCCAATGGATTGACCAGAATGCGGTAGCCGGCCGGGTAGCCCTTCAGCTCGTCGAACAGCAGCGTGGGGCAGTTCTCGGTGGGACTGACCAGGGTACAGAGAGCGCCGACCTCCAGGTTCCAGTCGGCCCGGCGGAAGCGCTTGACCTCCCCCAGCCGGTCCACCTCGTCTATCCAGCCTCTCAGGTCACGATAGCTCATTTAGGCAACCCCCTCGACAGGACCGATCACGATGCACTGGTGAGGACAGTCCACCTCGCAACTAAAGCACTGCGAGCAGTCTTCGGGATAGGCGGGATAGGCCTTCCCGACTCGCATACGGATCACGTCATTCGGGCAAGCCTGCTCGCAGGCGGTGCACCCGATACAACGATAGCGATCAATGCTTATGATCCTCAGGGTCATTGCGCTCCTTCCTCGCGACGCTTCTTTTCACACGAACCCCCGTCCTGTTGCACCGGCTCGTCCCAGATGCGCACCTCGTCGTCCTCTAACTTGGCAAAGGTCCATCTAAGCCACCGAGCCACGATGATAACAACTCGTCAGGTCATTTGTCAACACTCGTGCCTAGCTTGAAGAAACGGCGAGTATCTTGCGGTAAGGCCCCAAAATGGTGTAGAATTGTGCCTGTTGGGGGAATTGCCAACCGCCCACGTAGCTCAGTCGGTAGAGCACATTCTTGGTAAGAATGAGGTCACCAGTTCGATCCTGGTCGTGGGCTCCCCATAATCGGGAAATGGATCGCAAGGGCGCCGAAGTGGCGGAACCGGCAGACGCGCTACGTTCAGGGCGTAGTGGGCATAACGCTCGTGGGGGTTCAAATCCCCCCTTCGGCACCAAGCAGATATGGCGCATTCGTCTAGCGGCCTAGGACACCGCCCTCTCAAGGCGGAGACCACGGGTTCGAATCCCGTATGCGCTACCAATTGCTTGATACATCAGCCTCTTTTGAACGTCAGACACCCCAAAGCCGCTTTTCCAGCCTTTTGACACCATTCTTGATGGTGTCAAAGTGGTGTCAGACTTCCCCAAAGCGAAAGCCCGGCGGTATTGCTTCCGACGGGCAGTAATGCTATCCTAATTCCGTCAGCCGCTTCTACCGGCTTGGCCAAGCCTTGGGATGTTTCCGCATCGCCAGGGCTCTTCATTTGTTAGTGTGCTGTCGACGATGGTACAGGTAGACGGCCAACTCTGCAAAGACGGTGTACGCCACTGACAACAGTAGACAGCCAATGAGAAGGGATAAGGTCACCATTGCTCGGTCAAGCCCCACTTTTCAACTTCCAACTATGGTTCTTATGACAAGTTGATGGCCTATCGCTTGACTGGACAATTGCGAAGAAGGCGTTCGATGGTGGCCAGGTCGTCGGCGCTCAGGGGGGGCTGCTTGGCCGCCAGATGCTCCAACGTCCGTAGCTCGCCGTCCGTCAAACTGGACAAGTCCCACTGTAGGACAGGCGCCACGTTGCTGGCGGCTTCCGCTTCGAGCTTGGACAGGCGTCTTTCGAGATTCACGGTTGCACCTCCGCAAGCAACCTTAGGCATTCAGAGACCGCTTCGTCGGGGTCATACCCCCACTGCACCGCCAGCCAGCGCAATCCCGGTTCGATGTCCACCATACCGTTAGGCATGGGGATGTGCAGGCGCTCTGCACGGACCAGCAGCTCGGCTTCCGAGACTTCGATGTGGAATTGCTTCGCCAGCTCCAGCGCTCTATTGTGCTCGGCTTCGACTTCGAGCTTGGACAGACGTAGGGACAGGCTCATATCACCCTCCGCATTATTTCTGTTGGATTGTTGGCAAGCTGCTCCAGTGCAGCAATGCGCTGTTCCAGCTCCTGGCTGTCCTTCAGCTTCACGCCCAGCTCCAGGATGCTCCTTGCCGCACCCAGGCGAACACTTTCAGCTTCCGCTTGCAAGAGACGGCGCAAGGTCGTCACGGCTTCGGTGGAAGCGTCCGCCAACATCGCCGTGGCACGGGCTATCATCGCCGCCTTCTCGGCAGCCACCTGCCGCCTAAAGGCAGGGTCGGCCAGACGGCGGGCAACGGTCTTTTCGGACACGCCCGCCTGCTTTGCTGCATCCCGCATGGTCAAGCCGCTCGCCAGGGCCACAATCAGGCAAGAATCCGCTTTTCGTCGGACATTATCGGGCATTGTCGGTCACCACACTTGGCCTTGGACACGCTCGTAACTAAGCTGGCCGTCCTGGCTAGGGCCGCCTTTGCGGGTCTGTTCGAGGGCAACTCCGAGATTGGCCACAGCTTCTTTTGCCTTGTAGATGCGAGTGTCGGCTTGCTCGATAGCAAAGCTCAGGTTGTCCAGTCGAGCGAGATAGGCCCGGTCTTGCTGCATCAGGATGTCGTGCTCGGCCTTCTGGCGGTGCTCGGCCAGGCGCTGCGATAGCGTCTTGTGCTCTTGGTAGCGCTGCCGGAGTGTAGCCTCGGCGGTCTCAAGCTCGGTTTGCAGCGCCACCAGTCGCCGCTCCCAGGCAAGGCCCAGGCGCTGGTAATACTCGGCTCGTTGCCGGTCGAACCGCTCACTCGTTCGAGCGTCCTCGCTGTAGATGTTCATTCGTCACCTCCATTTTTATTGTGCCAAACCAGGATTGAAAGTCGGCCAGGGTCATCACCACCAGGTCATCGGCGTGGTGCTGGCCCACCCCGTGCAGAATCACCAGCGGCAATTGCTCCGGACTCGCCGCCATCGTCGCTTGCATCATCGCTTCGAGGAGCCAGTGCGGTAGGGTCTCACGTGACTTCACTTCGACACTCAGCCAGGGGTGGGCGATATCGGCGCCTTTGCGTCCAGTGATAGGCACCCGTTGGCCACCCAGGATAGCCGCTATCGCTCGCTCGTTTCGTTTCCAGCGCTTCTCACTCACTCCGCACCTCGGCATGGTGCCGCTCACAGACCGGGATTCCGGCCTCCGTGAAGGCGAAGACAGCCCCAGTGCACGCAGCGAAGGCGCAGCAGGGTGCGTCCGGCTCTGGTGAATTTGCTGCAACAACGGCCGCAGGGTACACACAAGCTGTTGTTGCAGCAAATCGCCATTGGTCAGGCTTGTTCCCTCGGCCCTCTAGTCTTTCAACCTCCCCGGCTCTATGCATGTCGTGAAGCGCTCGGCGTAAGTGTTCTCGTGAAGGCTTGGGCTCGCTAAGCCCTTCGAGTATGTCGGCGGTAGCCTGATAGTCCCCGGTCATGACGTCTCGAGCACGGCGCCTGACGTCTTCTAGCGCCACGTCGTCAGGGCGTCCCAGGGCTTTGTACTCGCCGTCGGTGCTCAGTTCCAGCAGCAGCTTGTCGGGGCTATCCTCGAAGCGAGAACGGACGCTAAGCTGTCTTCGCCGGTCGGCCTCTTCTCTTAGGCTTATCGCTATGTCACAATCGCCGACGAAAGCGTGAGAACCGGCGTGGTCGGTGCCCTCGTCGCCGTCTGCCTTGCGCCTATGATGTAATGCGAGAAGGGCTGCGTTCAGTTCTCTACCCAGGAGCACGAAGGGATAGAGCTTGCGATGTACGAGGGCAGAATCGTTTTCATCGAAAATGTCGAGGAATGTTCTCACCGTGTCTAAAATGATAATGTCCGGCGCCAGTGTCTTCAATCTGCCGCACCACACTTGCGGCTCAGCCCCATCCTGAAAGCCAAGCATCAGATTAGGGTGCGCAAGGCCAAGCTTGGCGATGCGGTCTCGCCAAAGCGCCTTGGGCTCTTCTGTCAACCAGGCTACATTTAGCCCAGCGGCAAGCCACTGATTGACGCAATGTGCGACAAGCGTTGTCTTACCGGCTTTTGGGCGAGCACTCAGCAACGTGAACAGCCCTCGGCCAACTAAGCCGTCAACCCCAAGCACTGGCAGCCAATCGACAGAGCTTTGGCCATCGCTGTTGGCCAAGATGTCCGCAGATACAAAGCAACTCAAGGGGCTCGAATTTGCTGCAACAACAGCCCCTGTGTAGGGTATGGCTGTTGTTGCAGCAAATTCGAGGCGCTCCCGGAAGGTCTGACGGTCACGAATCGACAGCCAGGCGTCCCGCAAGTCTTTTGCCCCTGCCAGCGGGTCGACAAGCCCAGCCTCGGCCAGGTCGACGATTCCCACTTCAAGGCCAGCTTTGCCCAGCACCTCGGCCAGCTTCGTGGCGCCAGCCCGTCCCGGTTCGTCGGCGTCAAAGATGATGTTTGCTCGTTCAACGCCACGGGCCTTGAGGCTGGCCGCCTGTTCGAGGGTCAACGGTGTGTTTGCACCCTTGGTAAGGGCGAAGGCTTCCAAGCCACAATGGCGGGCCACCGTGGCATCAGATTCACCCTCAGTCAACCAGATTGTCCCCGGTAAGGTGGCCCCGGGTATCGGCCACAGTGGCGGTACGGCGGCTCCGGCTGGTTGCCAAACAAAGGTCTTGCTGGCAGCCTGTCGCAGCTTTTTGGGCGAACCCGGCCCAAAGTCGAACGCCACGCAGCCGGCTTGTTGGTCGATGGGCAGGGTTGCCAGGAAGTCGAACGGCACGTGGCAGTAGTCGGCCCACCAATCGAGGGGCACTTGGACGTGCAGCGCTGGATGCAGCGCTGGATGCAGCCCGTTGCCTTTGTCGCTCCGCTCCGTGAAAAGGTCGGCCATCGTCAAGCCGATGGCACAAAGAATGTCCTCGGTTCGGCAACCAGCAAAACAGTGCAGTAGCAACTTACCGTTCTCTTCCTTGATAGACAGGCTTGCTTTTCGGTCGTCGTGGGCAGGGCAGCAAGCGTGGTAGCCGGAAGTATTTTTCTTCGCTCCGGGGAAGCGCTCAAGGACGTCGTCAAATTGCATCGGTCACCCCCAAAGCGCAAGCTGCGCCGTGTCTGGCTGGGGCTCGGTCGGCGTGTCTCCCAAATTGACAACCCGCTCGGCAAACTCCCACTTGCGCCACGCCACGGGCTGCATTGCGGCAATTCTGACGTACCACTCGGCGCCAGCCCCAGGGCCAAGCCAGCCCACTTTGCTAAGATCGGCCAAGGGCAACCGCCACATTTCGCCGCTCTCGTCCCGTCGAAAGTAGAACCACCGTGCGCCGTGGCGCTTGGCGTAGTCCACTACTTGCACCGGTAGGCTAACAGTAGTGTCCACGCCCCTTTGTCCCCGGTGCGCAACCGCCAGGATCGGCTCGCCGTCAAGAACAGTTAGCTTGGCCACGATACACCACCTTCCACGTTTGTACACAGCCAACGCTTTTGGTGTAAAATGGGCATGGCTGCTACCAACAGCCGCCTTTCCTCGCCCGGTCCCCTGTCCTGCCTGCCAGCCTGACAGGGGGCGGGCATTTCCTATTATTTGCATTGCGCTACCTCCCGTCTCTCGTGAAGCAACTCCGACAGCGCTTTTTCGAGTAAGTAGGCAGCCTGCTCTTGTGGCCTTCGTCGTTCCTCTTTGGCAATCTCAGCCAGCTTTTCCAAGCTCTCCCTGGTCAGGGGGACGTACAGTAGCTTGTTCACCAGACCCTCCCGATTAACAAAATAGGGCGATAGGTTTTGTCCTATCGCCCCAATTGTGCCCCAGGTGAAAACCGAGTGACTATATCATTGTTTCACGACTTGTTTCACGACTTTTGCCGCTTCCAGTGCCCATCAAACCTGGGCGCCAGCCCTTCCTTGAATAGCTGCGTCAAGTGGTTGCTCACGGTTCCCCTTCCAAGAGTAATCGCATCGGCGATATCCTGAAGGATCGAACCGTCCGCATACATCCGCCAGATTGTCTGATCGTCCTTGCTTAGGTTGTTAGGCATAGGAGCGGATCGCCGCCTGACACTGGCTTTCTCCCCCGCCTGCACCCGGCTGGCGGGCTCGCCGGTTTCAACTGGGCCATCTTCGGTACGATAGACGACGTTCCCTTTTGTGCGATAGACGTTGAAGCCCCCGTCACGCTGTGTCACAACAACATGGGTTACGTCACGGGGAGTAAGGTCTTTCGGGTGCGTTCCTGCCAGTCCGCCAAGCCGGCTCTCCGGCCAGCAATACCCTATCGCACGCAGCAACCGAGCGAAGTAGTCTTGCGCCACGGGCAAATAGCACTCCATAGTCACCAGTAGCTTCTCGTCTATCTGTGTCCACTTGAAGCCGATGGCTACAGCTTCGTCGTAGTAGGTCTGTTCTATCCCGTCCTCGGTGGTACTTCCCTCAGCGGGCCAGTGCGCCAGGATGTGGCCTTGCAGGTCGCCGTGCTCGTGCACAAGAGAGCCAAACGTTTGGTCTGGCGGCTTCCGAAAGAAGGGCAACAGCGTGACGTGGTTACCGATGTTTGTTAGTCGAGGATGCGCACCTAACGCCGGGTCCGGTTCCAACGGCGTGGCTCGCTCGTCGTCGTACACGGGGGTTTCTTGAAGGAATTTCACAAAGGCGCCAGCAGTGGCTTTGATGGTGAATCGCATGGTGCACCTCCGACAAGGCAAAGTGGGTTGCCGGGCTCTCGGCGTGTCGGCGTCGAGACTTGCGGGTGTGGCCACACCACCCGGCTAGGGAGATTATATCACTCGGCTAACCGCCTTTTCCAGTGCCTCTGCCGCCAGCTTGTCCCCATCGCCAAGAACGTGCTGGTAGATGTTCAGCGTCACGCTGGCGGTAGAGTGCCCCGCCCTGGCTTGGGCCACTTTGAGCGGAACCCCGTTCATCGCCAGCAAGGATAGGCTGATGTGGCGTAGGTCGTGCACCCTGATAATTGGTAATCCAAGCCGCTTGCAAGTGGCTCGAAACGTCCTCCGGATGTAGCTTCTCGTGGGGACGGTTCCCGTCGACGTGGGGAACACTCTTTGCCCACCCTGCCAGGCTTCGCCTTGTTGCAGCCGCCATTCTGCCACCGCCACCTTCTGCCGTCTCAACACCTCCACACCCCAGGCAGGGAGCGTGATAGCTCGGCGTCCCGCCTTCGTCTTGCAGGGCAGTTGTACGGGCTTGTTGCGCACCGAGCTTATCTGCCGCTCGATTCTGACGGCGCCACTGTCCCAGGTAACATCTTCCCAGGTCAAGCCCATCGCTTCCCCTTCACGGCAACCACTGGCCAGCAGGAAGGCGAACAGGTAGCCGTACTGTCCGCCTTCGCCCTCTATCATCGCCTTGAGAAAGCCCGCTACTTGCTCGGGTGTCCATAGGTTTACCTGTTTGGGCTCGGCCTTGGGCGCATCCACCAGGGCCGCCACGTTCGAGGTCACCAGTCCCCACCTCGTGGCATCCCCCAGGGCCTTGTGCAACACCCGGTGCGTCTTTTGCACGGATGGGGCACCCGTGTTCTTGCTTAACCTGGTGTAGTGGTGGGCCAGCATCAGCGGGCTTACCTTTGCCAGGGGAATCGTGCCAAGCTGGGGAACGACGTGCAGCCTTATCACCAGCTCGTACCTGTCCCAGGTTTTGGGCCTTAGCCGTGGCTCTGCCTGGCTCAGCCAGTCTGTGAGATAGTCGCCAAGTGTCAGCTTGTTGGAAGCCGGTAGGCGGTGGGTTTTCTCTGCCGTGCCGCTCAGGGTCTTGAGCTTCTGCACGGCTTCCGAACGGGTCTCGCCGTAGACGGCTACTCTACGGCCTCCCATTTGTAGGCGGGCCATCCACCGGCCATCTTTGCGCTGTTGGAAGGAGCCTTCGCCAGGGGCACGATTGGACATAGAAGCGTCCTTTCCGCCCTAGCGATGGTGTCATGGTGGTGTCAGGATGGTGTCAGACTGCGAAAAGCGCTGATGTATCGGGGGTTTCGGCCTAGGACACCGCCCTCTCAAGGCGGAGACCACGGGTTCGAATCCCGTATGCGCTACCAGCAGGGCGCGGCAACGTGCCGCTTTCCGCGAAATCCCCCAATCTGCTCAATCTGCGGTTCAGACACTCTGCGCTCTTGGCGCTATTTGCGGTTCACGTGTTTTCGCTCTAGGCGGCCATGCGCTCGTTCCACGGCTCGCGGATGGCATCGCGAATCTTCTCGTAGCTGCGGTGGTGCTCGATGGCGTCCCTGACGGCCGGGGAGAACACCTGGCGATAGAAGTCTTCGCCCATCCGACCGGCGATCAGCCTGTCGAACACGTCGGCCGTCTGCGGCTGCCCGGCGAGGTCGAGGACCCTGGCCCCTTGCTTCATCCGCTCGCTACCCTCGGCCAGCACCTCGTCCATGTGCGCCTTGCCCTCGGCGGTCTTAGTGAGCTTGCGAGCGGCAATAACCTTGGCGAGCCAGATGGCATAGCCCTTGGCGCGTTCGGGCTCAATGCCGCGCTGCTCGTACTTGATGCGGCTGTACTCGGCGAAAACGTCGAAGCGACGGATGGGCTTTTTTGGCAATGGCATGAGCGTACCTCCTATGCAGTGTTCTCATCGATTCAGGTGCAAGTTGTGTACCGGGAGGGGGTGGGGGTTGGGG
>JACQUC010000006.1 GCA_016210495.1 Chloroflexota bacterium | reverse complement strand
GACAAGCTGCTCGGGCTGGACCTGGGGGCGGACGACTACATGACCAAACCCTTCAGCTTCAAGGAGTTGCTGGCGCGGGTGCGGGCCGTGCTGCGCCGTGTGTCCAACGCCGAGGGGGAAGACCTTGCGGATATGGTTTTCACCGACCTCGCCATCAGCTTCACACGGCACGAAGTCAGCCTGGGCGGCCTGCCAGTGGCCCTCACCCCCACGGAGTTCAAGCTCCTGGAGGTGTTCGCGCGCAATCCCGGGCGGACCTTTACTCGCCTTCAGCTAGTCGACAACGTGCTGGGGATGGATTTCGACGGTTTCGAGCGAACCATCGACACCCACGTGATGAACCTGCGTCGGAAGATCGAGCGCGATGCCTCACAGCCTCGCTACGTGAACACGGTCTTCGGCGTGGGCTACAAGTTCGAGGCTAAAGCCGATGTTCAATAGCCTGCGGACGCGCCTGCTTGGAGGATTCCTGCTCATTGCCATAGTAGCCGTGGGCGTCGTGGCCGTGCTTGCCAGCCAGGCCACGAGCGGCCAGTTCCAGGGCTACGTGGAGCGGAATGTCCAGATGCGCCACTACCGCTTCCAGCAAATGCTCGGCTCGTACTACGCCGAGCAGAAGAGATGGGACGGTGTGCAGGAGCTGGTCGGGCGGATGGGGGAGATGTCCGGCGATCAAATAGTTTTGCTGGACTCCAACGGGAAGGTTATTGCAGACTCCGCGGGAAAGCTGCTCGGACGGCAAGCAGACCGCAACTGGTCTGGCGTGCCGATGGCAATTGCGGTCGATGGATCTCAGGTCGGAACTATGTTCTCCAACCCACTTGCAGGCCAGCCGGCAGATCAAGGCTTTGTCGACTCGGTCAACCGCTCACTGCTGGTGGCCACCGGGGTGGGGGCACTCCTTGCCCTCCTTCTCACGCTGGCTTTGTCGCGACGGATCGTGGGGCCACTGGAATCATTGACCGCCGCTGCCCGGCGGATGGAACATGGAGACCTCAGACAACGCGTAGAGGTACGTGGTGAAGATGAAGTGGGCCAACTGGCACGGGCCTTCAACGCTATGGCCGAGTCCATGTCGCGCAACGAGATGCTGCGGCGCCACATGGTCTCCGACGTCGCCCACGAGCTGCGCGCCCCGCTCACCAATATTCGTGGCTACCTGGAGTTCATGCTCGACGGCGTCCTGGAGCCAGACCGGGAGACACTAACTTCCGCTCACCAGGAAGCGGAGCTGCTGAGCCGCCTGATCGACGATCTGCAGGAGCTGGCACTGGCAGACGCGGGGCAACTCCGCCTGGATCGCCAGCCGTCAGCAGTGGACGAGGTGATAGAGAGGGCCGCGGTAGCTCAGCAGCCTCACCTGACAGCGAGGGGATTGAAGCTGGAGACCCACCTCGCAGCCGATCTGCCATCGGTCTACGTCGATGCCGAACGAATTGGCCAGGTGCTGAGCAATCTGCTGAGCAACGCCATCGCGTATACACCGGAGGGCGGGACTGTTGCCATTTCATCTCGGCAAGCCGATGCTTGGGTCGAGGTCAGCGTGGCCGACACCGGGGTGGGCATAGCCTCCGAGGATTTGCCCTACGTCTTCGAGCGCTTTTACCGCGCCGACAAGTCGCGAGCGAGGGCTACTGGTGGAGCGGGCCTGGGGCTGGCCATAGTTAAGCATCTGGTGGAGGCCCACGGCGGGCGCGTCTGGGCCGAGAGTGCGGTGGGATGTGGGAGCAAGTTCAACTTCACGTTGCCGGTGGCAGAATGGTAGATGGGGAAAGCGGTGATCTACTCAGTCTTCATAATCTCCACACAATCCTGACAGGTTTCCGACAAATTCAACATATCCGATTGCTATATTCAATTTGAGGGTCGGGAGAGATAGAGCAGCACACCCAGATTCCCCACCCTCCCTGGCAAGCCATCAGGTCTCTCTGAGCAGGGGGTTCAGCGGTATTTGTCGGCGACGGTGAAACCGTCCCTCGCGCTGGGCCAGAGAATAGGAGGCAAAAATGAATCGACATCGGCTTGTACTTAGCATCGTTGCCCTGGCCGGCATCGTTCTTACAGTTGGCTGTGCGAGCTCGGCGACGGCCGGCGGAGGCGACCGTCGCCAGAGTGCTGCTTCGGAGCAACAGTCCGGGCAGATAGCGAGCGCTCCCCCAATCGGGCCAACTCGGCCCGCCGCCGAAAGCAGTGGGAATGCAAGTTCGCCGCCAAGCCCAACAACCCCTGGTGCGAACAATTCGGCCAGGACGGCGCAACCTACCCCAACAACCCCGAACGGCGCCAAAGAATACGTCTCGTCACAGAAGGTTGGAGACCTGCAAGTTAGCCTGAAGGTTGCGCCGTTCCCTCCCTCAGGTCGCAGCGCAACCTCACTGGAGGTCACCCTGACCAACGCTTCGGGTCAGGCCGTTTCTGACGCCCAGGTTTCCCTGGATCTGACCATGCCTGCCATGCCGATGCCTCCGAACCACCCTGCAGCGCAGCCACAGGGTGACGGACGGTATACGGCCTCCGCCCGGATGGGAATGTCCGGCGAGTGGTGGGTTACCGTCGCCATCCGCCGTGGCGCCCAGCAGCAGGCGGTGAAGTTCACCGGGCTGTGGGTGCCGTGATGGTTGCCGAAAGCCTCTTCGTTGCGCTGATCACCGGGTTGCTCAGCAGCCTGGGCCACTGTATCGGGATGTGCGGCAGCATTGTCGCCGCCTATACGCTCAGCCGCCAGGCGCCCGATAACGCCAGCATTGCTCGGCGACTGCGCCCGCATTTTGTCTTGAACGTGGGGAGATTGATCACCTACGGCATCCTGGGCGCTGCGATGGGCGTAGCGGGCTCGCTGCTGGATTTGATGGGCGATGTCGCCGGTTGGCAGGGTCTTCTATCCATCGTAGCCGGGCTCGTGATGCTGTACATCGGTCTTAGATTGGCTGGCCTGTTGCCTTCTGGAGAGGTAGCGCCGACGATCTTGTACCGAACGTTCAACGTAAGCCAGTGGCTAGCAAGACTCCTGAACAGCCAGGGTCGTTGGAGCAACTTGGGAATCGGGCTCCTGTG
>JACQUC010000122.1 GCA_016210495.1 Chloroflexota bacterium | reverse complement strand
TGCTCCGGCGACAGTGGACCTTGGTCCGTGTCCATTGGCTCTCCTTTCATCTACAACATTCAAGGAGAGCGGGAAGCCCTACTAACTATCGTACCACAAATTGCCCTTTATTACGCATAACGTTTCGCATCCGTTGACGCCGTGGCCAGACTTCCCCACCGTCTTTGTGCAATCCTGAGGTACATTACCTTCTTCTCCTGCTACATGTCTGTTGACGCCCCGCACGTCTCCAAGGTAAACTAAGATAAACGGGATGGAAGGAGGCGAGCTATGACGAAGATTACTTACCTGGGACACTCCTGCTTTACGCTCGAGAAAGACGGCGCCCTAATCCTTATCGATCCGTTTTTGACGGGCAACCCGATGGCGGCGGCGGGCCCGGCGCAGGTGAACCCCACGCTCATATTGGCCACGCACGGCCACGGTGACCACCTGGGCGACGCGGTCGACGTGTCCAAGCGCACGGGTGCCCCGATTATGGGCACCTACGAGCTGGGCATGCGCTGTCAGGCGGCCGGTGCCAAGGTTGTCGCTGGGCACTACGGCGGTATCGTCAGCTTCGACTTCGGCAAGGTGAAGATCGTGCCCGCCTGGCACAGCTCGAGCATCGGCGACGATCTGCTGTTCGCCGGCAATCCCTGCGGTTTCGTCGTCACGTTCCCGGACACCACCGTTTACCACGCCGGGGACACCACGGTGTTCGGCGACATGCGCCTGATCGCCCAGGCCACGCCCATCGACATCGCGCTGCTGCCCATCGGCGGCTTCTATACTATGGGCGTCGACGACGCGGTTATTGCGGTCGAGCTGCTGCAAGCCAAAGAGGTCATACCCATGCACTACGACACGATGGACGTCATCAAGCAGGACCCACTGGAGTTCAAGCAGAAGGTCGAGGCGCGCACTAAGGCCCAGGTGGTGATCCTTAAGCCCGGCGAGGCATACGTGGTATAGTACGAAAATGCGCCAACCGCAAAGAGCGCAAAGGGAGGGTTACAAGAAATCTTTGCGCCCTTCGCGTTCTTTGCGGTGCAGATCCGTGGGGCCTTACCCCTGGTTGTGCTCCGGATGGGTGAACTCCTATGGATAAACTCCTCGGTAAACGTACGCCTCGGCCACGCGGCTGACGCCCAGGACGTTGGCGGCTGAGCGCATGTCCAGCTTACGGCTCTGCGCCAGGCGCAGGACGTCGGCGAAGGCGCGTGTCATAAGACGCTCGAGCTTGGCGTTTATCTCGTCCTCCGACCAGAACAGCGACTGCAGGTCCTGCACCCACTCGAAGTAGGAAACTGTGACGCCTCCGGCATTGGCCAACACGTCGGGTATCAGAAATATCCCGGCGTCCTGCAAGATCAAGTCGGCCTGGGGCGTCGTCGGCCCGTTGGCGGCCTCGGCGATAAGCTTTGCCCTGATGCGCGCCGCGTTGTTGTGCGTGATCTGATTTTGAATGGCGGCGGGTATCAAGATATCGCAGGGAAGCTCCAGCAGCTCGGCGTTCGTAACCTGTTCGGCGTCCGGGAAGCCGGCCAAGCTGCCCGTCTGTTCTTTGTGCCGCAGAACGGCGGTGGGGTCCAGACCCTTGGGGTTGTAGATGCCGCCCCGCGAGTCACTCAGGGCGATCACTCTGCAGCCTTCACGAGTCATCAGGTCTGCCGCCACGCCTCCCACGGCACCCATGCCCTGGATGACGACCGACGCTTGGGACAGGTCCGTGCCCAGATGCTTCGCTGCCTCACGAATGGTGAAAAGCACGCCTCGGGCCGTGGCCTCCCGCCGACCTTCTGAGCCGCCGATGCTGAGGGGCTTGCCCGTCACCACCGCCGGCACGGAATAGCCCTGGTGCATGGAGTAGGTGTCCATTATCCAGGCCATCTCTCTGGCCGAGGTGTTGAGGTCGGGAGCGGGTATGTCGCTTTCCGGGCCGATCAGGATCGAGATCTCCGTGGCGTAGCGTCTGGTGAGGCGCTCCAGCTCGGCCACGGACATCTTCTTTGGATCGCAAACCACGCCGCCCTTGGCCCCGCCGTAGGGAATGCCGACGACGGCGCACTTCCACGTCATCCACATGGCCAGCGCCTTGACCTCGTCGAGGGATAAGTCCGGATGGTAGCGGATGCCCCCCTTGGCAGGTCCCCGCGCGATATTGTGTTGGACGCGGTAGCCCGTGAACATCTGAAGCGAGCCATCATCCAACTTCACCGGAAAGTGCACAATCAGCTCCCGCTTGGGGTACCGCAAAACCTCACGCAAATTGGGATCGAGTTGCAGCACGTTGGCCACGATGTCGAACTGCTGTTGCGCCACCTGGAAAGAGTTCTCCGCGGCAACCGTTGTACTTGCGTTGCTGCTCATTTGCCCCACCTCCTCGTCGGGATGGGCACGGGATCGCTGTCCTGCCCACCATAATTCTATCACCACGACAAACGAGTGGCAAGCTGCACAGTACCGAAGGGTCAGCTCAGGCGATTGAGCCGCGACACGGGCCACCGCACCTAAGCATGCATACTGAATTGCCATTGCACGATCGATGGTGTTACCGACGGTGAGCCTGAACAGTTACGGCCGATGATCAAATTGAACTTGCGCCTATGTTCTGATATAGTTGTGGTAGGTATGTTGAGCTATACGGCAGGGCTACCAGGACTAGCCGTAGTTAGGGGTGTGGCTGCGTATCGCGATTCTGCCTGCCAAGTCAACGTCGACCGGCGCCGCGCCGGGGAATCCGCGTCGATAGGTATCTTTCGCCAAGTGAATGTTAATCTGCGAAGGTCTGAACAACACCAGCAAATCCTGGCCGCGCGGCCACAAGTACTGGCAAGAAGACTTTACCGAGTCGCTGCCGTATTGTCCATAGCGGCTTTTATGACCTGGGGGAGCCTGATTGCCGATGTCGTCTGTGCACGTGGTGCGCCTGCGACACGTGAACATCAGGCCCATCATGCTATTGCGGAGCGCCTCGGGATCATAGAGCACCACCAGTATGCGGTGGGACTGGATGCCGAAGGTCCGTCGGCGGTCTCCTCTTCGATTTTGGGACTTTATGGGCAGCCGATTCTTCTGGCGAGCCAGAACGACTCCGGTCTGCCTTTCTTGGTGCCATACTATGCTCACGCAGCAACTTCCGAGAGCGGCGACCGGTTGACATTCGTCGGAAGGCTGGCGTCCAGTCATACTTCTCGCCCAATGGCGCTAACTTCCGTGCCACCGGATCCTCCACCGAGACCCTGAAACCCCTTCCACATCTCCGTCTCCAAACGATACCCTAGCGAGTAGATGGTCGCTCGTATGATGCCATTTAGCAGCACGGGCTGCCTGGTGCGGACAGTTAGTGTGTTGATCTACCGTGATTAAGGAGGAGATAGTGCTTCACAAAAGGAGATTCGAGGTCCTGGTTCTATCACTGGTCGGTGCTCTATTTGCCCTGGCGCTCACGGTTGGCGGGGCGAGCGCTCACGAGCGGCGCACCCTCGTTGGCAAGTATGACGTGGTGGTCGGCTGGGACAAGGAGCCCGCGTTCGTCAATCAGCAGAACGCGGCCTCGATCCGTATCTTCAAGGCGGGCACGCAGGACCCCGTCCAGGGCGTCGAAAAGACGCTCAAGGTGCGGATCGCCTTCGGCGGGGGTGAGCCCAAGGAGTTTTCGCTCCGCGCCGTCTTCGGGCAGCAGGGCTACTACGTTGTCGACCTCTTCGCCACCAGGGCCGGCAGGTACATCTGGACCTTCGTCGGCGACATCGAGGGCACACCCGTTAACGAGCAGTTCGAGTCCGGCCCTGGTCGCTTCAATGATGTGACAGGTATTGAGGAACTTCAGTTTCCACAGCCAGTTCCCGATCCACTAGCGATGGCCAGCGAGGTCAGGGCGGCGCAGAATGATGCGGCGAGCGCGCGCATCCTGGCCATCGTCGGCATCGCAGCAGGGCTTGCTGGGCTGGCCGTCGGCGGCCTTGCCTTATCCGGCCGACTGCGTCCGTCGGGGGAGGCGCTACCAAAGGGCTAGTCGGCGAGCAGCGCCGCTGAGGTGGGGGTGGGCGCGGCCTGTGGAGCCGGGGTATCTCCCAACCACCGGCCAGGTCGAAAACTAGAGGAGGGTGCATGCGGCTCGAGGAACCTTTCGTTGTGGATAGATGGAAAGCCATCACAATTGCGGTCCTATTCAGTACCCTGTACCTGTTCGTGGGGATCGGCCAGTCAATGGCGCACGCCAGCCTGGTGCGTTCCTTCCCCGAGGCCAATGCCGTGCTCGACGCGGCGCCGCGCGAGTTGCGCCTGTGGTTCTCCGAAGCACCTGAACCGCGGTTTTCCGAGGTCTGGCTGCTCGACCGCACAGGTCGGAGAGTCGACGGTATCGGGCCCTTGCGCCCGGATGCCGTCGACTCAATGCTCCTGGTGGTGCCGCTGAATCCGCCCCCCGCCGGGGTCTATACCGCTTCGTGGCGCGTAACTTCGATGGTGGACGGTCACGTCACCCAAGGTGCCTTCAGCTTTGTGATCGGCAGGGACCAGGTTCCGAACAGTAGCTTGTTGCCGACGGCGCCTTTGCCAGGCGGTGCGCAAACGAGCGGCCCCACGATTCCTGGCACAGCTATCCGTTGGATCGCGTACCTGGCGATGGCGCTTCTTGCCGGTGGATTCGCCTTCTTCCCCCTGGCCTTGAGGCCCGCTCTGTCGGAAGCCGAGTATCCTCGCGGCGACGAGCAACGCCGTCGAACCCTGTCGGGTCGATCGCCTGTAGATTCGCGACCGCCGTGTCCCATTCCGCTCTTCGTCGCGCTGTGGCTTGGCTGGGGGCTGGCGGTCGCCACCACGGGGATGGCGGCGGTTATCCAGGCCGCGTCGGGCGCCAACGTGGACTTGTTGACGGCGCTAGGCGCGCCACTTCAGACGCTTATCGGCAACACACGCTACGGAGCGATTTTCTGGACGCGCCTGTTGATCCTGTGCCTGATCTTTCTTCTGATGCCCGTGGACACACCGAGTGCGATGCGTGCCAGTGCGAGTCGGCGTATCTGGCCTATCGGGCTTGTTTTGAGCGCCGCATTGCTGTTCACGACTAGCCTTAGCGGCCACGCTGCGGTCGGGCTGTCGCCGTCTTTCATCGTCGTTGCCGACTGGCTTCACGCAACAGCAGCGAGCATCTGGGTTGGCGGACTTGTCGCGCTGTTTGTCACTTTGCGATGGGCGCGTCGGGCAGACCGGATCTCGCTTCGGCTTGTGATGCCGGGCTTAGTCAGGCGGTTTTCACGTTTGGCCATGGTGTGTGTCGCCATCATCGCGGCGACCGGCCTCTATCGCGCCGTCGTAGAGATCGCCGACTGGGAGAACCTCGTCGACACAGCGTACGGCATCGCGCTCCTGATTAAGCTCGGCATTCTAGTGCCGCTCCTCGGGTTGGCGGCGGTCAACCTACTACTTGTCCGACGCCGAGTGGTGGAGGCGAGTGGCACTGATGGCCCGGACGTGGCGCGCCAGCCGTGGTATCGTCGGCTACACAAAACGGTTGGAGGCGAGATACTCTTCGCCTCCGCGCTACTTTTGGCGACCAGCGCATTGATCAGTCTGCCGCCGGCACGAGAAGCGTTTGGTCCGGGGTTGGTCTTACGCGGTCAGGGTGATGATCTGCGAGTTGTGTTGGTCGTCAACCCCGGACTGCCGGGGATCAACAGTTTTGACGTCTACCTGCGAGATGGCGCACGCCGAGAGATCACGAATGCCACGAAGGTGGCGCTGATCTTCGACATGGTCGAGCGCGACGTCGGCGAGACCGAGGCGGTTGCAGACAACGTTGGCAGCGGCCACTACCTTGCCAAAGGGAGCTACGTCTCCATCGCGGGTACCTGGCGGGTGCAGGTCTTGGTGCGCCGCCAAGGCCGGGATGACGTTCGGCTAGTATTTCCAGTCGTTCTGGCGCCACATCAGGGGAAGCCCTATGAGAGGACTCAACACACTTCCTCCTACAGCATAAGACTCTCGGTGACTCCAGGCCAGGTGGGAGAGAATCGACTGCAGGTCACGCTTGGCGACCACCAGGGCCTGCCCATCGTGGGCGACACATCGATTCGCCTGGTGCTGAAGCCAATAGATGCCGACGTGGCCGCGCGTGAGATCGAAGCTCGCAGCATTGGGAGGGGTCGCTATGATGCTGAAGGCGTCGTCTTCGAATCGGCCGGGAACTGGCAGGTAACCGTGGCCGTGGCCAATGCGGGGAGGACTGAGACGGCACGGTTCACTGTGGTCGTCCCGTAGGGGGTCGATTGGCGGCCTTGCTGGCGTGCGGACGACGGCGCGGCGCTCCTCCATTCCCGAGGCCAGGACAGGCGCGACCACGAAGTTGATAGGCGCGACGTCCAAGCGGTCGCGCCCGTCAAAGTTGCGTCCGCCCAATCTTTCGTAGGCGGTGCCGTCTTTGACGGTATGGTACCTGATGGTGGAGCGCGACACGGGCGAGAGCGAAGCGGTGGGCAAGGAGAGCGGCGCGGGGCACTACCTCGCGTAGGGTAACTACCTCTCGATGGCCGGCACCTGGAGGACGCAGGTGCTGGTACGACGCTCGGGCCGGGATGATGTGCGCATCCCCGTGACAATTCGCAGCGGGGCGAAATAGTGGTTTGACCAGTGACGAGGCGTTCGGACCGAATGATTCGACGAGAGGCACGGTCACTGGTCATCAGTACTATCGGATGACTGGCTGATTGCTGTGCGAGAGCACGCCGCCGCCACAGCCACACCCCTACCGCCTGTCCGACGAAGACCGCGATGACGCTGACGCCGAGCGCTTAGAGCAGCGTCAGTAGAAGCGGGAAGGGCGTTATGATAGAATAAGGTCTCAGCTAGCGCGGAAAGCTAGCCATTTCAGCCCACTGGCGTGCGAGTTTCCTCGCATATGAGGATGGGGACGGTGAGGAATGCCGAGCCAACCGCATCGCCACGTGCCCGGTGACCTACGCAAGACATCAATCTCGCCGAAGCCTCCCCTGGTCGGTCGCAGTGAGGAGATGCGCCAACTGGCGGCGGCGCTCGATCGGGCTGCGAGTAGGCGCGGTGGAACGATCTTCTTGCACGGCGAATCCGGCATCGGCAAGACACGCCTGGCCCACGAGGCACTCGCCCAGGCCGGGTCGCGCCGTTTCGTTGTGCTCGAAGGCCGTGCCCACTCTTTGGAAAGCGGCCTGGCCTACGGCCTGATCCTCGACGCGTTCGGCCCTTTTTTGCGCACCCTCGATCCCGTCCGTAGAGCACGCTTGACACACGGCCTGCCAGATCTTGGGCGATTGTTCTCAGGTCTCCAACTCCCCGTACCAGAGCCGCTGGGCGAACCTGCCTTGGAGAAGAGTCGCCTCTTCGATTCCCTGGCGCGCTTTCTCGAACTGCTGACAAACGAGGCGCCTGTGGCCCTCTTTCTGGACGACCTCCATTTAGCCGATCCGGCCTCCCTGGAGATACTGCACTATCTCTGCCGTGGTCTGGCCGATCAGCCGATACTGGTTCTGGCCGCTTACCGCATAGATGATGTCGACTCGGCTCGCGGCCTTCGCCAGCTACTCAAGTCCTTACGTCGAGCCGGGCTTTCCGAGGAACTGGCCATACCTCGCCTCGGGCGTGACGCGGTGCAGGCGCTGGCAGAAAGCATACTTGGCTCTGCTGCTCCACCGGAACTACTCAGCGTATTGGAGGCCCGCGCCGCAGGAACGCCGTTCTTTGTCGAAGGGCTCGTCCATACGCTCATAGATTCTGGGCAACTCCTTCGCGCTCACAGCGGCTGGATGCTGGGTCACGCTGCGCTGGCCGTGATACCGACCGCGGTGCGAGACATCATTGTCGACCGCCTTGATCGCCTGGACTCGCCGGACCGGCGGGTGCTGGATGTAATCGCCGTGAATGGCGATGCGGTGTCGTACGCCACACTTCGAGGCGCCATCGGCTTGGACGAGGACACTCTATTAGACGCTCTCAAACGCCTGGTCGCGATTGGGCTGCTGTATGAAAAGGCTTCGACTCCGGAGGTTCGCTTCACATTCACCCATCCCCTAATCCAGGAGGTCGCCTATGCCGAGCTAGCGGAGATAGCGCGTCGTCGCGCCCACGCCACTATGGCCGCAGTGATCGAGGAGCTGCACCCCGACGATCTGGACCGCCTGGCCCAACATTATCTCTGCGCTGGGCCAGAGGTGGACCGTGGCCGTGCGCTGGAGGTCCTGCTGGCAGCCGGCGAGCGGGCGTGGGGTCTATACGCCAACGAAGAGGCAGCACGATGGTTTGGCGCCGCGCTGGCGCTTCTTCGCGAGGGCCATCGGCCGCAGAAAGGAACCTGTCAAGCGGGATACCATCTGCCGATGCTCCTGGAGCGACTGGGACAGGCCTGGGAAAGGCTTGGCGAAGGACCTGCCGCCATCGGGGTATGGATAGAGGCGCTCGCCGAGTACTCGAGGGTGAGTGATATCCGTGGCATTGCCCGCATCCGCTGCTTGCTCAGCCTCGCAGAGTGGGATCGCGGCCACTTCGATGTCGCTCAGCGTCACCTGGCCGCCGGGTTGGAGGTGCTCGCGGAACAGCCTCCCGGGCAGGAACTGGCGGACCTGTACCTCGCACGCCTGGAGATCGCCAGACACCGCGGAGACGCCGTCGACCTGGCAGTGGCAGCAGCAGAGGCGTCCGCTCTGGCCGAGAGGCTGCGGTTACCGCGTCTCCAGGCCGCGGCGGAGTTCGCCATTGTTATTCCTCTGGTGGCGCAGGGCGACTTCGCCGAGGCACGCGAAAAGGCCATCCGAGCGTTATCTGCAGCAGGAACAGCCAGCGACCCAATGTTTATCCAATATGCCCACCGTGCGCTGGCGGAGATCGATTTGTCGTGGGGTGAACACGCGCGTGCGCGTGAGAGCGCCGAGAGATGTCTGGCGTTGGCGCGGAGTCTGAGAGTACCATCACTGGAATTCGTCCCGAGCACGCACATTGCCTTTGCGAACGTGATGGCGGGCGAATGGGAGAAGGCATTGCGAGGCTGTACAGAGGCACTGGCGCTCGCTCGCCGTGTGGGTCCACCGCGCCGCCTGCTGGGGGCGCTCACGATGAAAGCAATGGTCCTGGTTCTGCGCGGCGATTTGGAAGAGGCTGAGGCGTGCGTGAAAGAGGCCCGTGAAGCTCTGGGTGTCGGGAGTGGGACCGATCGTGCATTCTCTACGCTGGAAGTGGCGGAGGCGATGATCGCCATCGACCGAAGGGACGCGCCCCGTGCGCGATCCGCCGCGTTGTCACTTGCTCGTGCTCCTGAGCTTAGTTACTTGCCGACGCTGCGCCTGTGCACTCTGGCGGAAGCTCTGGTTTTGGCGGGCGAGCCGGAGAGCGCTTTGGAGACAGCAGAAAACCTGGGCTGTCTCGGCCGATCTGGTGCGCTTTATCCGTTGGCGCTGGCCGCGCGTGTCGAGGGCCTCGCACGGGCGGCGCTGGGCGAGACCGACACCGCTCTGGCCTCTCTCCAACACGCTGCCGAGCTGTTCGACAACTTATCGATGCCCTTTGAAGCCGCCCGCGCCCGACTGGAATGGGCCACTCTCGCCAGGCCGGGCAGCCAGGCCGACCGCGTGGCCGTCGTCCGGGAGAGTCTAGCCACCTTCCACCGCCTCGGGGCTCGGAGCTACGAGGAGAGAGCACGGCGGCTGCTTCGGCAACTCGGCGTCCGTACGCCCGCCCCCCGTCGCGCGGCTCCTCACATTGGCGCGTTAAGCGAGCGTGAGCTCGAGGTTGCGCGCCTGATCGCCGATGGACTGACCACGGCCGAGATCGCCCGGCGTCTCGTCGTCAGCCCTCGAACCGTCTCCACCCATTTGGACCGCATATACGCCCGGCTGGGCATCAACTCTCGCGCGGCCCTGGCGCGTTACGTAACCGAGGCCGGCCTGCTTTACTCCCAGCGTTAAGTAATCCAGCAAAGGCACGTTACGTAATTCTGCGGACACGGGTGGCGGAACTTCTGCGTACAATTGGGTCAGATAGAAAAGCGAGGAGAAGTGCGTCATGGCGACCGTGAGATCTGTCGAGTCACGAGTTGGATGCGTATTGGCGGTTGGGGACGTCACTCGCGCCGACGCCCGACGTATTGGTGCGAAAGCCGCCAATTTGGGTGACCTGTTAAAGGCAGGCTTCCCAGTGCCCGACGGCTACGTGCTGGCCACCGAGGCGTTAGGGCAGTTTCTGGCCGGCAACGCGCTCGACTCGAATAGTTTTCCTGAGAAAGTCGCTGCTGCTCCCCTGCCTACTGACGTAGAAGATGCCTTACGTGATATCGCAGCGGCGTTTGGCGACGCCCCCGTAGCGGTGCGCTCTTCAGGGGTCGCCGAAGACCTTCCAGATTCCTCCTTCGCGGGCCAGTATGAAACCGTCCTTAACGTGCACGGCGCGGTTGCGCTCGCTGCGGCGGTCAAACGATGCTGGGCTTCCGCCTTTAGCGATCGCGTCGCCGCCTACCGAACGGCGAAGGGACGAGAAGACGTCGGCGAGATGGCCGTTCTCGTCCAGCGACAGGTGCCGGCCGACGCGGCTGGGGTCGCCTTCACGGCCAATCCGGTCAGCGGCGACCGAACGGAAGTGATTGTCAGCGCGGTGCGCGGTCTGGGCGAGAGGCTCGTCTCCGGCCACGCTTCGCCGGACGAATGGACCGTTCGGGGATCGCAGGCCATTTGCCAGAAGGCGCCAGAGCAGGCCATCGACCGGGGACAGGCCATAGCCGTGGCCGAGTTGGCCAGGCGAGTGGAAGAACACTTCGGCGCCCCACAGGACATAGAGTGGGCGATGGCGGGTGGGAAGCTATTCGTGCTCCAGGCTCGGCCCATCACTAACCTGCCGGACCAAGCCCTTGAGCCGATTCCAGTGCCGGCCGAGCCCCCGCCCGGGTTCTGGGAGCGGCACGTCATTCACTTCCCCGATCCCGTTTCGCCAATGCTCCGGTACAGCTACTTGCCGGTCCACATCGCGGGGCTCAAGCACGCCTTTGAGGATCTGTCCTTGCTGGCGGAAGGCGTCGACTTCCAGGAGATTGGCGGTTGGATCTACTCGCGCCTGGTGCCGCTGGGCGGCAAAGACCGACCGACGCCTCCTCCCTGGCTAATGCCGCTTCTCATCCGCCTAAACCGGCCGATACGCAATCGCGTCAAAGGAATGGTGCAGGCGGTGCGCTCCGACGTGATTGGCTCTTACATAGAGCGATGGCAGGTGGAGTGGAAGCCCGGCCAGGAAAAGCGCATCGCCGAGCTAATAACCGTCGATCTGATGGGCACGTCCGACGAAGCTCTCGGGCAACACGTCGATGCGGTGCTCACCTTTCTTGCCGAGAGTGCCCGTATCCATGGTTTGGTGTCCTGGGTCGATTTGGTCGTACCGGAACTCGCCTTTGCCTGCCGAGACCTTCTCGGCTGGGATGATTGGCGCACCCTCGACCTGCTTAGCGGCCTGTCAGAGCAAACGGGCGCACCGAGCCGTAGTCTGTCCGACTTGGCAAGAATGGCGCGCGAGCGGCCGGCGGTACGTCGCCTGCTGGAGCACATCGACCGCGATACGGTCTCTCGCCTCGCCGAGGCAGACCCCGAGTTTGCGGCTGCGTTCGGCGCTTACCAGCAGGAATTCGGTTGCCAACTGACACGGTTTGACATCGATGGGCCAACGCTGGCGGAGCAGCCGGAGCTGTTGCTGGGCCTCATCAGGGATCAGATTGCGAGGGGTTACGATCCGAAGGCCGACGCCGCAGCACTGGCGCAAACGCGGGCCGCTGCGCTCGCCGAGGCGCGAGACGCGCTGGCCACCCGCTCCGTGACGGAACGAGAACGCTTTGAACGGGCCCTGGCCCGGGCCGAGCGTGGCTACCCGATCAGGGATGAGCATGAATTCTCCGTGACCAGTGCCCCTCTAGTGCTGCTGCGCTACGCAGTGCTGGAGATGGGGAATAGACTAGCTCAGCGCGGCCTGATCGCTGAGCGCGAGGACATCTTCTTCCTGGAGATGTCAGAGGCTCGGGAGGCGCTGGAAGGTGGTGGGGCGCACTGTCGGGCCTTAGTGGCGCGCCGACGGGCAGAGCGAGCCTGGGCGCTGGCTCACCCGGGGCCGGCGTCTTACGGCAAGCCACCTGGACCTCCGCCTTCTCTGGCCGCTTTTCCACCCGAAGCCAGGCAGTTGATGGAGGCGATGTTGTGGATGATAGATCGCTGGTTCGCGCCGCAACTGGCTGGGAATGGGCAGCCGACTGGCACTACCTCCATAACCGGCATCGCCGCCTCCCCGGGCCGGTACACCGGCCCGGTGCGAGTGATTCAGGGGGAAGCCGAATTCGGCAAGCTGCAAACCGGGGATGTGTTGCTCTGTCCGACCACCTCACCGGCGTGGTGTGTACTCTTCCCCAGTGTGGGAGCGCTGGTCACAGACACGGGTGGCATTCTCTCGCACCCGGCCATCATCGCTCGCGAATACCGGATCCCGGCCATCGTGGCCACTGGGAACGCCATGGCGGTGCTGCACGATGGCCAACTGGTGACTGTAGATGGGAACTCCGGGCGAGTGGAGATACTGCGATGAGTTCCCAAACGCAGCCACCCGTACTTACGCTAGACAGTTTCACCTTCATCGAAGAGGCTAACGCCGCCTCGGGGGCGATTGTTGCCGCCGATCGCCTGGGTGTTCTGGCCCGATTGGAGCGTGGGCCTATCGATCCGCCCGGCCTGGCTCGCGAATGCGCCATGGGCGAGCGGGGTGCCCGGCTGCTGCTGTCCGCGCTGGCGGGCCTCGGACTCGTCGAAACGCGCGCTGACGGCGCCTACTGCGCGGTCCCGGAGCTCTCCCAGATGCGGGGCCTACGCATCCCCTGGGACCGTCTTGCCGAGGCGCTGCGCGACGACATTCCGGTGGTGTCTGGCGACAGTCCCGCTGGCGCCGCGGCGATCTATCCGAACTTAGTCACTTTTCTCGGAGCCCGGTTCGCGCCCATCGCCGAGCTTGCCGCACAGCACCTGGCGGCACCGGGATTGCGCGTTCTCGATGCTGGTGCAGGAGCTGCTCCGTGGAGTATCGCCATTGCGAAACGGGACCGCGCCTGCCGCGTCACGGCGATGGACTTGCCAGATGTGTTGCGGGCAACGCGGGAGGCGGTGGCCGGGGCAGGCCTGGACGAGCAGTTTCGTCTCCTCGGCGGCGACCTGTTCACGCTCGACTGGGGTCGCTCCAGCTACGACCTCGCCATCGCCGGGAATCTCTGCCATCTGTTCGACGCTACCGTCAACCGCCGCCTTCTGAGGCGGCTGCTAGATGCCCTGCGCCCTGGCGGGCGGCTGGCGATAATCGATGCCGTACCCAACGAGCGGCTTGACGGTCCACGTGCAGTCGTCCTGTACGCTCTGGGGCTTGCATTGCGAACAACTCGTGGCCAAGTCTACCCCTTCTCCACATACGTGGGCTCGCTGCGGGAGGCCGG
>JACQUC010000103.1 GCA_016210495.1 Chloroflexota bacterium | reverse complement strand
CGGGTGCGCAATGAGTACTTTGAGGGTATTGCGAGCGTGATCAAAAGCGAGCAGCAAGCCAGGTGATCGCTGGGGAGAGGGAAGCCCAATTTCATTACGCATAACTAACGGATAAACGGATGGAGCTGGGAGATCATCGCTGCGTCCAACTTCATCGCTCGACCCTCCGCCGCGTCCAGAGTGTGGCCGCCACGCCAATGAGCAACACGCTCAGCGCTTGCAGGCCACCGGGTGAGGTACCGAAAACGAATGGCTCGGCGGGCACACCGGCCAACTGCGCCTTCAGCGATGCCATCTCGTTCCTTAGCTCGGCGATGGCCTGACGCTCAGACCCAACGTCGGCCCGCATTTGCTCCACAGCCTGCAACTGGGCTGCGTGGTGCCGACCTGGGAACCGGCGCTCTCGTCGTCCCAGAGGCTGAACTGGAAATCGGCGGCGCCGTTGACGAAACCGCTGTCTTGCCGCAACCGGCCCTGATAGGTAATGGCCGTCCCGAGCGCGGTCTGCACCCGCGCCGCTCGCGCTTCTTCCGCCCGCGCGGCATTGGAAGGCCTTTGGACGAGGTCCAACCCCACAGCAACCCCGACGACAAAAGCCACGGCAAGGACGACGCCAAGCGATAGAACCTGCTTCCTCTTCATAACGCAACTCCTTTTGGGTTGATGGTCGAGGGATTCTTGCCCTCGGTCGGGAAAAGCTTGCGATGGCCACACCCGGGAAGGCTTCACGGGACACGTCCCCGAGAGGACAGTGGATGGCTAACTCGCTACTGGAGTCAGGGAAAAGTGTTCTGTAGAGTACCTGGCTCGAGTGGCCATCAGGTTTGCCATCACAAGGCCGCCAGGCGGTTTGGAGTATACACCCGAGGGGGGGAGGGAGTCAACGTAGCGAATTCAGGAGAAAGCGTGATCGCCGGTCTTTGTCAGCGAGAGGAACGACCCTCACCCTAACCCTCTCCCAGAGGGAGAGGGGACAGGACGGCACCGCTGGGCTAAAGGATGGCTGCTCTAGCGGCGCGGAGGTTGGGCTCGGGGACGTCGGTGGGAATGGAGCAACCGCCGGTGAGGAGGAAGCGCTGACCACCGGTTTGCTGGAGGGCGTCACGGGCCTCGGCCGCGACCTCGGCGGGATGTCCTTGCCGCAGGGTGGTCTTCTCGCGAACGCCGCCCATCACGGCTTTGTCGGTGAGGGTCAAGGCGTTCCGGAGGCTGGGGTTGCCGGGCGCCGTCGTCGCCCAGTTTATGGCGTGGACGGGGTAGTAAGACAGTAGCTCGAAGAAGATGTTGTCGCCGCAGTTGTGCAGCACGTTGAAGCTGCCGATGTCGCGGACGGCCTCCAGCACCTCGAGATCGTAGCGCTGGCCGTAGACGACGTAGTCGTCTTCGCTTAGAAGGTCGGCGCTGGCCCAGCCGGTAGTAGCGAAGAAGATGCCGCTTGCCCCCGCGTCCAGACAACACCGAGCGTAGTCGACGAAGGTGCGGGCGATCACCGAGAGACCATAGGACAAGCTATTGGCATCCTCGCGCAAGTGGGCGAGGATAACCTCGGGTTTGTTGCCGACGATGTACTTGGCGATGGAAAGGGGAGAGAAGATGGTCTGGATGAAAGGGGCATCGTCCGCCAGCCCCTCTTTGATCAAGCGCAGGGCCTTCAGGTGCTCACCCAACACGCCCTTTTCGGGGTCTAGAAGATCGAGCTTCGTCCAGTCGCCGGCGTTCTTGATGGGGGAGTCTACGAAGGACGGCCCTCTGTGGGGCTCGCCCGAGGCCTTGTAGACGGCACCCCAATCTTCCGCGTGGTAGCTGGCGCGGGGGTTAACCTTCATAAAGTCCCAGTCGTACTTGCGGTGGAAGGCGAGCATCGCCTCGGCCAGTCCCTCCGGCGTCCACTCCTTGAGATAGCTGTGGCCCCAGAAGCTAACCGGCGCACGGTCGACTTGCTGGCCTTGTAGCGCGGCCTCGACCCTCTCGACCTTCGTCATTGCCTGCAAGCTCCACCTCCGGTTTGGTTGATGATAACATTGTAGCACCTAGGAGGCAGGCGTGTCCAGCAAATTGAAGTGGCCGGCTGTTTGTGCTAATATAGGGGCCTGAAAGGGAGAGGGGATAGGAGGACGGCATTGATTACGCTTCAGAGTTGTTTGGAGGACGCTAAGTCGGCTCTTTTGGCCAGCGACGCTCACCGGGCTATCGATCTGTGCGTTCACGTGCTGTCGCGGCATCCCAAGAGCATCGCCGCTACCTGTCTTCTGGCGGAGGCATGTCGGGAGGTGGGATCGGTTGACTACGCCGAGGACGCTTTCCGCCGGGTGCTGAGCGCCGATCCGGAGAACCTCATCGCGCGCTGGGCTCTGAGCATAATGAGCGAAGAGAAGAACGACCGCGAGCAGGCGCGATGGGAGCTGGAGCGGGCCTACGAGTTCAATCCGGGCCACGGCGAGCTACACGCCGAGGTCCGACGGCTATCGGGCGCGAAGCCGGCCCTGACAAGAGCGGGTTTGGCACGCATCTACGCCCGTGGTGCGATTCTGGATCGGGCCGCTGATGAGTACCAGGCCGTACTAGCCGACGAATCTAATCGCCTGGATCTGCTGGTCGGGCTTGCCGAGGTCCTCTGGAGGTCCCGGCAAATCGGCGAGGCCAGGCAATGCTGCGAGCAGATTATAGCCGACGCCCCCGATTGTCTCAAAGCGAATATCATCCTGGGCCACGTGTACGTTTACGCGGGCGAACAATCGAGAGCTCAAGGGGAAGCACATCTACAACGGGCCAGGGAGCTGGACCCCGAGAATACCGTCGCCGTTCAGTTGTTTGAGGGCACACACTTCGAGCTGCTTCTACCACAGACTCGGGTTGAGATACCTGCGCTAGATGGCGAATCCTCGCCGCCTCTCGATGCCGGCACTGCCAAACCCGATGCCCAGTTGGGGACACAACCTGCGACGTCGCTTCCCGAGGAGGACTTGACTGGTGCCGTGCTTCCCGAGGATGAAGCGCCGGAGGAAGGGTCGTGCCCCGAAGACATGGGTGACAAGCCGGGGGACTACCTTGCGCGCATCGAATACGCCGAGGAACGCCAGCGAGCGGGCGACCTGGAAGCGGCGATTAGAGAGTACGAGGCCATCGTCAGGTCCGAGCCGGCTCTTATCACCCGCGTGATCGAGAACCTCAGGGCGCTGGTAGAGGCAAGTCCCGGCCACTCGCCGGCGCTGCGCACACTCGGTGACGCCTACCTCAAGATCGGACGTTTTCAGCAGGCTATCGACAGCTACAACCTGGGCCTCAAAAAGAAGTAGACCCGTGCCGCTTACAAGGAGAACGCATGGAACAAACGCTGGTGATTATCAAGCCCGATGGGGTGCAAAGGGGCCTGGTCGGCCCCATTCTGACCCGCTTCGAAGCACGCGGCCTGCGCATCGTAGCAATGAAGCTAATATCGATCGACGGGCCCCTGGCGGAGCGCCACTACGCTGTTCACAAGGGCAAGTTTTTCTACGATGACCTGGTCACCTACATCACCTCGGGCCCGGTGCTGGTTTTCGTTCTGGAAGGCACGGAGGCCGTCAAGGTAGTGCGCGCGATGGTCGGCGCCACGCGACCTCACGAGGCCGCGCCCGGCACGATCCGTGGCGACTACGCGCTGACGGGACTACGCAACCTCATCCACGCGTCAGACAGCGTCGACACGGCCGTGGCCGAAATCGGGCTGTTTTTCCGCGAGGCCGAGATCGTAGCCTACGACAGGGATTTAGACAAGTGGATCTTCGAATGATCCTGTAGCGGTGGTTGGGTGGGGCTTAATCGCAGGGAATTCATCAAGCTCTCGGGCGCTATAGTCGCCGGAGTGGCTGCTACAAGTCGAGGCCTGACCGGTGCGCCCGAGGAGCAGTTGCTGGTCGCTTCGGAGGAACGCTCCGGGATCTGGGGCACCGTAAGCGATATCATCACGGGCCGAGCCATCGGCGGCGCGATGGTGTGGGTGACGGGCAGGCCGGAGACAGCTTTCACCGATTCCCGCGGCAGCTATCGCCTAGCGCTTCCACCGGGACGCTACGAGGTCCACGTCGAGGTCGCCGGGTATCTCAGCTTCTACCGGGTAGACCAAATAGTGTACGACGGGTCGTACACCGAGGTGAACTTCGACCTGCCTCCCGCGAATCCCACTCCTGAACAGCAGCAAGTCATTTACGACAAGATGGTCACGCGTCCCCAAAACCCGCCGGGTGGATACCCCGAGGAATGGGAGTTGGCGCCACGGGGCAGGTTCGGCGCCGCGGTAACGGTGCCTGCGGAAATAAGGGTGAGGTGGCCCGACGGATGCGAGCAGATGATGAGCCTCGACGAATACCTGAAGGGCGTCGTGCCGAACGAGGTGCCGTACACCTGGCATACGGAAGCGTTGAAGGCCCAGGCGGTCGCCGCCAGGAGCTATGCTGTCGCGTACTACCAGGCTCGGGGCTATATTTGCACCACGACCTCCTGCCAGGTTTACAGCGACCGTCGGACCTACGAAACGAATCGCGCGGTGGACACGACGCACGACATGGTGGGGACTTACGAGAACCGCATCATTAGCGCCTTCTATTTCTCGCGCTGCAACGCGCAAAGCACGCGGAACAGCGAGAAGGCCATCAACTGGCAGACGTGTCAGGAGAGCCCGTGGAACTACGTGCCTTACTGCCGTGCCCGGCCCTGCTGGGGTCACGCGCCGTACGGCAATAGCTGCGGCTACTATGGCCACGGCGTGGGCATCTGCCAGTGGGGAATGTACGCCAGGGCCAACGAGAACTGGGATTACGGCCGCATCCTGACGCACTATTACACCGGGATCGTGGTAGAGGGGGGGAATGCGGCTGTGGGACTCGTGGACCCGTCCGACGGGGCGGTGTTTCAAGAGGGAACGAGCCTGACGCTATCCTGGACCGGCGAAGCCGGCAACGAGTTCTGGGTAGACGTGCGCAACACCAGCACTGCGTGGGCGCTGAGCTCGGGATGGATAACCTCGCGCACGTGGCCGCTTGGAGCTTTGGGCCTGGGTGGCTACGAGTGGAAGGTCAAGACCCGGCGGCTGGGAGCAGAGAGTGATTTCAGCGGGACACAGGGCTTCCAGGTTGTGAACACGGTCTACCGACGCTACTTCCCGATGGTAGCGAGAGCCGGCGAGGTTTGCCGGTGATGGGCTAGCCTTGCACGCCGAACTTGCCGCCGATCTTCTGCATGATCAGTACCAGCAGCATAAGCACCGCGATCATCATCATGGCTAGCGCCGAGATGGCTCCTATTTTTCCCGAGCCCCAGAGGTCGAACACGAGCACGGATAGCACGATGCTTTCGCTGCTGTAGAGCAGGATCGACGTCGAAAGCTCTTTGAAGGACATGATCATTATGTAAATCCAACCGGCCAAGAGTGCCGGCCTGAGCAGGGGCAGCACAACCCGACCGAAAGTATGCAGCCACGAGGCGCCCGAGGTGTACGCCGCTTCTTCGAGCTCCTTGTGAATCTGAATCACCGAGCTCGAGCACGCGCGAATGCCATAGGGCATGAAGCGGGTCATGTAGGCAACGACCAGGATCCAAATTGTACCGTAGATAGGAATAGGCAAAACCAGGTATACCCATAGCAAGGCCACGCCCAAAACGATACCGGGGAAAGCAATTGGCACGAAGGCAAAGGCGTCGAGAATCTGCCTGCCCGGTATCGTCGTCTTCACTGTTATCCACGCGATGATGGCGGTCAAAAGCATAGTAGCCGTGGCGCTGCCGAAGGCCAGCAGGAAGCTATTAAGAAACGCCTTCTGGGCGATAGGCAAACTAAGCACAGCGCGGAAGTTATCCATGCTGAGCTTGTCGAGGGCGTTGAGGTCAGGCTGTCGGTAGAACGGGTTCAAGGATGTCCAGGCCAGGATAAAAAGCGGAAGCACGACCACGACGAACAGGTATGCCATGTAGATTCCCACCGTCAGGTATCTCCACCGGCCAAGATCAGTCGTCCGCGGACGAAAAGCCTTGCCTGTTACTGTTGCGAATCGCTCAGACCGGGCTGTGACCCGATAGTAGAAGTAAAGGCCGACTACGCCAAGGACAAGCAACGACATAGAAAGCGCGGCAGATATGCCGAACTGCGGCGGGTATTGTCGCGTGGCCTCGTATATCTTTGAAGTGAGGACGAAGATGCGACCGGGCAGGCCGACGAGGGCAGGTACTTCGAATGACTCGAGCGCACGGACAAACATGATCAGGCTGACCGAAGCCACGGCCGGCAGCATCAGCTTGAGAGTGACTCGTCTCAGCGTCACGAAGACGCTGGCGCCGGACATCATCGCCGATTCCTCCAGGGATGGGTCCATCGATCTAAGCGCTGCCCCCATAAGAATGAAGACGAGGGGAACGAAGTGGAGGGCTTCGATCCAGATCATTCCCCACATAGTGTAGATGTCGAACGGCGCCTTCTGGAGCCCCATCAGGCTCATCAAGACGTAGTTGACGAAGCCGTTCCTGGGATTCAGCAAGAAGAGCCAGGCCACGGTGACGAGCACGCCCGGAACTATGAGAGGGACCAGCGTGAGGGCGTAAAGAACCTTACGGAATGGTGTGTTGGTGCGCTCGACGATCCAGGCCAGGGTGGTCCCAATCACAAGTGACAGCAGGCAGGCACCGGTGGCGTACCATAGCGAGTTGATGAACAGCTCCAGGGACGTAGGGTCGGTGAAGACGGTGACGTAGTTCTGGATGGTAAAGGCAGCATCGGCCACGGTTGGATCGCCTGTCCTGATGCTGCCCCACACGAGGATCGCGAGGGGAATGACCGTCAGAAAAGCCACTATGGCTGCCACGAGGCCGAGAAGAAAGACCTTCTGGTCTGGAAAGCGAAGATGTCGCCTTCCGGCCAGTTTTTGTGCAGTCGCAGCCATTGTGCCCGAAGTCCTCCTGTATAGGCCGGTAGATTTCCTTGTCCTATTTGATCCCGTATAGGTCCTTGAACGTCTTCAGGTCCTGCTCGGCCCGGTCGCCCCACGCGGGGTCGACCCAGAAGAAGTTGAGTCCTTCGGTCAGCGCTGGTGGGTTGAGCTTGATTCCCGGACGTACGGGAACGCGTCCACCCTCTGCCAGCGATTGCTGGCCCTCGACGGAAAGCGTGTAATCCGTCCACAGCTTGGCCGCACTCGGGTGAGGGGCTTTGGCGAAGACTCCCATCGGCAAGAAATCGGCGATGATCGGGTTGGTGGGAACCCAATCGATCGGGGCGCCCTTTGCCTGGAGCTCGAGCACGCCGTAGCGATAGATCGAGACGGCGACAGGAATCTCTCCCGCGGCCACTTGCTCTGAGATCAGAGTATGCCCACGGCGCAAGCCAGAGAGGTTTTTGGCGATGCCTTTGTACAGATCGATGGCCTTTTGCTCGCCAAGAATCTCCATCATTGCCCGCAGCACGACGACGTTGCGCTCGTCGTCGACGAGCTTACCTTGCCATTTTGGATCGGTCATTTCCTGTAGCGACTTCGGCGCGTCCTGCTTCTTAACAAGATTGGTGTTGTATGAGGGTACGACCTCCAGCATGACGACACCGATCCAGTGGCCATCCTTGTCCTTTGCCCCCGCCGGGTAGACTCGGCTCTCGGGCGAAACGTAGGGTTCGAAGAGCTTCTCCTTGAACGCATTGTATACGTATTGCGAGCTCGAGAGGTGGACGTCCGCGATCTGCCGACCGGCCCTGGCCTCGGCCACTATTCTTTGCAGAACGACGTCGCCGTTGGCCCTGTAGCGATCTACCTTAAGAAAAGGGTATTTCTTCTCAAAGCCGGCTACCAGCGGATCCATATAAGGATCGTTAAGTGTCGTATAGACCATTAGCTTGCCTTCCTTTTTCGCCTCTTCGACAAGCTTGTCCACCCTGGCCTTCTCAGCCGCGGCATCGGTGGCCGGTGCTTTGGCCACGGGGGTAGAGGCTGCCGGCGCTGGGGGCTTGGGGGCAGGCGTAGCTGCTGTCGGCGCCGGGGGCTTGGGGGCAGGCGTAGCTGCCGCAGGCTGCGTTGGCGCCGAGGCCTTCGCAGGGGTAGCGGTGGGGGCAGCCGGCGTGCCGGCGCAGGCCGAGAGCACGAGGGAAAGGAGAACCGCGCCGATCAACAGGATCTGGAATCCATTAAGCCCGGGTTTACGAAATGCCGCCATTAGATATTCCCTCCTTACTGATGGGCGCGGTCTCCGCGCCCCTACTTGTACAGGCTATTGATGAACCCGCTCTGGTCGAGCTCCTTGACAAAACGGCCGTCAATCATCGTTTCGGCTTTGGCGTCTTTGGCCTTGGAATTGCTTTCGACCTCGAGGTCGATGATCGCCTGGACGGCGTCCTTGGATGGATAGGGCACTTTCTTGAACACTTTGGCAAAGGCGGTGTAGGTCTCCTCCAGGTCAGCCTCGTTCTCTGTCTTGGTATATTTACTCAAAGCCTTCTTAGTGAACTCTTTCTCGTTCTTGACCACAGAGATCGCTTCGACGTAGGCTCGCAGGAACTTGCGCACGATGTCGGGATTCTTGTCGACCCAGGCCTTGCTGGCTCCGATGCTCATCTGGACGTATGGCGCGCCGAGGGCGGCCAGGTCCACAAGCTCTTTGAACCCGAGGTTTCGCGCCCGCAAGGTGATGGGTGGCGACAGAATGCCACCGTCGATACCGCCAGCCTGCAGTGCGGCCAGGATCTCAGGCACACCGCCGGCCTGAATCACGGCCACATCCTTGGCCGGCTCAAGATTGTTCTTCTTCAGGGTGTAGCGCGCGCCAAAGTCGGTAGCCGAGCCGAATCGACTGACGCCGATCTTCTTGCCCCTGAGATCGGCGACCGACTTGATCTCGGCCTTGGTGTACAAGGAAAAGACCAACTCGTCCGTTCCACCCGCAATGTAGACTATGTCCGCGCCGGCAAGGTCTGCCTGTATGCCGGCGCCCCCCATAAAGGCGATTGGCACCTCGCCGTTCATGACGGCTGGCGTGAGCTGCGTGCTGGTGGCGATGTAGGAAACCTCCGCATCCAACCCGTGTTTGGCGAACAGGTTTTTCTCGATGGCCACGTACGCCGGAACCATAGCACCACTAACTGCGGTCCAGGCGACGCGGATCCTGTCGATCTTGGCGGGTTTGGCAACCGGTACAGCGGTCGCGGCAGGCGCTGGAGCTGACGTTGCAGTCGGCACGACGAGGGCCGATGCGGGCGGTGCGGTAGGAGCGGCGGGCGCCGAAGCGGGCTTCGACGTGGGCGCAGCAGGTGCCGAGGGCGCTTGCGCACAGGCTGCCAACACCAAAAGGCTAACCAAGAAGACGCACGACAGGGTTCCTGAACGCCGTTTCACTGATCTTCTCCTTCCGTTTTCGGCTAGGGCGAAGAGACCTCGCCTTGCCTCTTATTATTGCTGCCTAGGGAACGACCCTCTCCGAAGGAGTCCGGAGTCCTTCGGACACCCTAACCCTCTCTCTGAAAGGGAGAGGGGACAGGACGCTCGCCTCCAGTGATGAATCACGCCCCTACCAGCATTCCTGAAGCCCTGGCCTTCGCGGAATAGTGGTCCCAGATCTTCTGCACAGACTTTGCCTCCCAGCCCACGTCACGAACACGCTCTATTTCGTCTGCGGTGTAGGGGATGACTTTGCCAAGAGCCGAGGCGTAAAGCTGCTTGCGGGCGTTGTCCTCCAGGTAGATGCAGGCCACGAAGCAGGCGTCCACGCTCGGCCCCGTCACGACGGCACCGTGCCCCTTCATCAGCACCGCGACGTTCTCTCCCAAGGCGCGGGCCAGGTCTTCACCCTGTGCGACGTTGCGTACGAGCGTTGGGTCGGGGTATACGTCCAGCGGCCCACCGAAAAGCGCTCCTTGGTTGCAGCAAGGAACGAGGGACGTGCCCGCAATGGTAAAGGCCGTAGTGATAGGCGGATGAAGGTGAGCAACCGCGTTGACGTCGCTTCGCACCTTGTAGATGCAGGTGTGAATCGGCAGCTCGGACACCGGCTCCTCGGCACCCTCGATGAGGTTGCCCTCGAGGTCGGTGACGACGAAGTCCCTGCCAGTGATTGCCGCCCTGCTCGTGCCCCGGGGCTGAACCAGGATCCGCGTGGTCCCCGGTATGCGCGCGCTCACGTGGCCGCTGTGGTCGACCAATTCCTCCATGTAGATCATTCGGCAGAATACGGCGAGCTTCTCGCTGAGTTCTTGCACCCTCACGTGTTCACTCAATTTCCAGATTTCCCTCCTTGTAATCCAGTAGCCGTAGCAATCCATAGGCTTCGCGGAGTGAGCCTAACAGGTGGTAGCTGCAAAATGGCCGCGACCGGATGTTGCCAGGGCGGATGCGGCCAAAGCGCTGCAGTACTGGGTTGCCGCCGGTGGTGGATGCGGGTGGCGTCGTCCATACGCCCCAAGTTGGGGTCGGAGCCGGGGCACAAGCGCGGGCCACGGCAAGCAGAGCGACCTAGGGTAACACAGGCAAGCGCCCTTGTCCTTGAACGCATGCAACCCTCCTGACAGTAGGCGTGTCAGACAGTAGTTATGTCGGTCGACGTCCCAAGGGTGTCACGTACTCGTCAAGTCTTGTACCTTGATACGAAGTGCCAGCCCCGGCAGTATTCGGCTAGTAAACATTCTATCAACTTCGAAAGGTAGTACCTTCGAAGGGCAGGAAACTATTCCTTGTGGATCTGCTTGATGAAGCCGCTGCTTTCGAGCTTTTTCACAAATTGCAGGTCCATGAAGTCGTCGGGGGACTTACCCTTTGCCTTTTCATTTGAGGCGGCCACTTCATCGATTCCGACCTGCATCGCTTCTCTTGTCGGGTAGGGAATCTTCTCCACTTTTGCCGAATATGACTTCCACGTTGCTTCCTGGATCTTGGGATCATCGGTCTTGGTGTACTGGCCAATGATCTTCATACTTAGCTCTCTGTTGGCCTTGTACATATAGGTTCCCTCGATAATCGCGCGCAGGAAGTTCTCCACTACAGGACCGTTGCTCTGTATGAACCTCCGGGTAGTGCCGATGGTGGTACCTGGGTACTGGATTCCAGCCTGAGCGACATCCACCAGCTCCTTGAATCCCTCTGCCCGTGCCATGAGGTCCGTCGGAGAAGAGAGAGTGCCCCCCGCGATACCGCCGGTCTTCATCCCGGCCAGAATCTCGGCTACGCCCCCAACCTGCATAATGGTCACATCCTTGTCCGGATCCAGACCAAGTTTTCTCAGCGCATAACGAAGGGCGATGTCCGTGAGCGAGCCGAGTCTGCTGACGCCCAGGGCCTTTCCCTTCAGGTCTTGTGGACCATTAATATCCGGTGTCACCATCAAGTACATGATAACCGTGTTAAAGAGGCTGGCGACGATCTGGACATCGGTCCCTCCCACGGCGGCCGAGATCATCGGCACGGCCGAGCCGTGGACGATGGGGACTTCACCAGAGACCAGAGCATTCAAGGCTGTCGTGCTACTGGATATGAAGGTGAGGTCGACATCAAGACCATACTTCTCGAACAGTTTCTCTTCCTTTGCTATCCACACCGGCACGTAGTTGCCGGACACGGATGTGTACGCTACCTTGACCTTGGACAGAGTCTTGGGCTTTGGCGCGACTGCCTTGGGTGCCGCAGTCGGCTTAGCTGGCGCCGCAGTTGGGGCAGCCGCAGTCTTGGCTGGCTCTGGCGCTTTTGTAGGGGCGGCGGTAGTCCCCGCCTTGGGGGGCGGCGATGGGGTTGGTGCCGGAGCGGCGGCGCAGGACACCGCAAAAAGGGTCAGGATCGCGATGGAAAAGAGTCTCTTTGCCGCCAAGTGCATTTCAACCTCCGTGACTTAATCCAGGGCAGATAACGCCGCCAAAGTTTCGCCGTCTGTTTGTGGCGCACACCTTACTACAACCGGGAGGGCGCGTCAACCCCAAGCCGGGATCGGTAGTGTACGCCAGAATGCGGAAATGGGTTAGCGCCACGCCGCCCCAGGGCGGACAGCGAACGTCTCGCGATTTGTCGGGATCCCGCATCGGGACGCCCCTACTTTTCTACAATAGTCCGTACAGTACCCCTCTATGGTCACTTTGTGAGGTGGCCCCATTTTTCGAGGGCCTTGCGCTTGACCTCGGGACTCGGCTCGTTGACGGGTGGGAACTTGTCCTTCCACTCGAAAGGACGGCAAGCGTCGATGATCGCCCGCGAGTTGAACCCTTTTCCGTCGGGATGAATGGCGGGGTCCAGCGGTCCACTCCACGCCCGATTGATGATGTCGATCGCCCCCGCCGGGTCGGCGCGCGTACACATGGCCCAGACAACTTCGTTGAGGTCCGTCACGTCGATATCTTCGTCGACAACCACGACATACCGTCCCAGATAGGCGCCGCTATGGCACATAGCCGCAACGTGCCCGGCCTGTCGAGCGTGCCCAGGATATCTTTGCGTGATGCTGACGGCTAGCAGGAGGCGCGAGCCCCCGACCGGGTGACACCATACGCCCGCTATGTCAGGCACACCCGCTTTCTCGATATCCTCTCGCATGAGCGCAGAGCGCATAAAGGCCCTGTAGCGAGCCTGATCGTCGGGCGGCTTGTTGGGCGGTGAGCTGAAGATGATGGGGTCGTTGCGATAATAAATGGCCTTTATGTCGATGACAGGCTCCTCGCGGCTGGCACTGGCGTAGTAGCCCGTCCACTCTCCGAAGGGTCCTTCCAGCAGGCGGTCCTGTGGCGAGGCGAAGCCCTCCAGCACTATCTCGGCATCGGCTGGAATCGGCAGCCCGGTGTGCTTGCCCTTGATGACGCGGACCGGCTCGCCCTTGATGCCTCCGGCCCAATCGTACTCGCAGACGCCATAGGGAACCTCAGTGGCGGTGGCGAGGTACAGCATAGGGTCGAGGCCAACGGCCACGACAACCGGGCAAAGCTCGCCTCGGCTGAAGTACTTCTCACGGTGGATGCGACCGTGTTTTCCCGGGCTGATGTAAAAGCCAAGTCGCTTCGCGTCGTGAATCATCACCCGGTACACCCCCAGGTTGACCCATCCTTCATCGGGGTCCCTGGTAATGTCGCAGCTACCCGTGCCGATGTAGCGGCCGCCATCCTGTTCGTGCCACTGAGGGGTTGGGAACGAAAAAGCGTCGACGTCGTCGCCTTCCTGGACGTTCTCCATCACGGGGCCGTCCGAGACGTAGACCGGTGGGATGGGCTTGAGTCCGGCCAGCTTCCGCCGCCACAGGCCGATAAGCTCCTGCGGACCGGCATCGATAGGCAAGCCAAGCGTCAGGGCGATGCGTCTGAGGGAGCCGAAGCTGTTGACCATAACGCGATACCCCTGAGGATACCCCGGGATATTGTCGAAGACGACGGCCGGGGTGCCCTCCTTGCGGGTCAGCAGGTCTGTGGCCATGCCGATATCTTCCTGCCACGTGGCGCCGTCGACTGTGCGCAACTCCCCCAGCTCGTCGACTTGCCGGATCCAGTCTCGTAGGTCTCGTGCGAACATCTATCCTCCTTTGCGCTGCTCGAGCGTGATTTCGGGTTTGGGCGGTGGCGCCCGCGGGAACAGGGCCTGGGAACGCGACCTCGCGCGCCAAGCATTCTGGTACCAGGGAAGAAACGCCTTAGCCGCCTGCCATAAGGTATGCCTATTATACACGAAGGCGATGGAGAGTCAAGCTGTGTTGCGCAAGCGGCTTGACAACGCTGGGGCACTGTGATAACGTTGCCGGCAACAGGTGAGCGGGCGCCGGCAGATCGGGAAGGAGCCGTTGTTGAGCAAGGGGCCTTTGGAGCGTGAGCAGTTTTACCTTGGGCAAAGGGTGCAGGTACCGAGTCAAGTGGTCGAGGAGGTGCTGATTCCGGCCCGAGGGTATTTGCCCGCGCGGGTTCTGAAAAAGGGCCAGGTGGCTCGTGTGATCGACGTCGAGGGCCAACAGGTGGCGGACGTGATGCTGTGGGACGCGAACAATCTCAAAGATTGCTCTTCGTGCGTTCACACCGTGGTCATACAGGGAACGTGGCAAATCGGCAAGGGACACAGCATCTACTCCAAGTATTGCAACAAGCTGGCGACCATTGTGGGCGATACCCTCGGTTTTCACAAGTTCCGTGGTGGCTTCTGCAAGGCGGAGGTGAACACCTGGCGGTACGGGGTCGAGGCAACGTTGAATTGCCGCGACAATCTGGCTCACGCTATGGGCAGATACGGTTTTACAAAAAACGATATCCAGGTCGACGCGTGTTTTTGCCTGTTTATGAACTACCCTGTGGAGCCGGACGGGACTATCGTGATGATGGAACCGCTGAGCAAGCCGGGGGATTACGTCGATTTGCTGGCCGAAAGAGACATCGTGCTGGCGCTCTCCAACTGTCCTTCAGAACGCAATCCTTGTAACGCGTTCAACCCCACTCTTTTGAAAGTGGTTATCTATGATCCGGAATAGGGCGCACTCAAGCATTGGCCAGGTGGTGCCGACGATAGGCTCGTTTACGATACGGCGCAAATAACGTCGGCGGGCCGTGTCCTTGAAACTATGTGGTCGTGCTTGCCAAAGCGGCGGCTTGCCGCCATACTCCCAATGCGGGTCACGCTAATCCTAAATTCTGAGGTATGGAGGATGACATGCGCGTCAAAGGGATCGCTCCTATCGGAATCGTGGCGATTGCACTCTCGCTCATCGCCTGTGCAGCGCCTCCGGCACCCACACCTACGACGGCGCCCAAGATAGCTCCGCCGACCGCCACGACAGCCGCCGCCGCGCCCACGGCGGCTCCCAAAGCTGTGGCTACGCCCGCTGCCGCGGCGCCAACCCCGGCGCCAAAGGCCACGGCTGCCCCGAAGACTCTTACCAAGGTGAAGGTGAGCTACACGGCTCTGTCCGGTCAGTTCTGGCCCGTCTGGTTAGCGCAGGAGCAGAAACTTTATCAGAAGAACGGTCTCGAGGTCGAACTTCAGTACATTGCTAGCAGCACCACCGCGATGCAGGCGATGCTCTCCGGCGAGGTTCCCTTGAGTTACGGCGGGTCTGGCGAGACCTTTGTGGCCGCCAGCATAGGCGGTGCCGACGTAATCATGATTGGGGCTCTGTACAACAAGGTCATCATGTACTTCTTCGGACTGCCGAGCGTCAGTGGGCCCGCGGACATCAAGGGGAAGACGGTGGGAGTCAGCCGATTCGGCTCTCAGACGGACGGCAGCGCGCGGTTCGCGCTGAGAAAAATGGGCCTCGATCCCGAAAAGGACGTTACCCTCCTGCAAATGGGAGGGGTTCCGGAGATTCTGGCCGGATTGATTGGGGGCTCGATCGTCGCCGGGCCATTGTCGCCGCCGAATTCGTTCAAGGCGCTGGACAGCGGGTTCAAGGAGTTGATGGACATCGGCGCGGCCGGGCTCGAGTACTCATCGCCGGTGGTCACCACGCGCGCGTTCCTGCGCAACAACTCCGCGACTGCGCTAGCCTTCCTGCGCTCGGTGATTGAGGGAACCTATGTGCTGAAGACGAACAAGGCCGTGAGTATGGAGGTTCTTGGGAAGTACACTAAGACCGATGACAAGAAAACCCTTGAAGGCACTTACGCTGCATACGTCGACAAGGCGGAAAAGATCCCGTACGTGTCCAGGGAGGCGCTGATGGTGGCTATCGAGCAGGTGGCGAGGGAAAACGAAAAGGCGAAGGGTGCCAACCCGGATAGCTTTTACGATATGCAGTTCGTGAAGCAGATCGAGGATAGCGGGTTCATAAAGCAACTGTACAAAGAGTGATCTCAAGGCCAACCTAATAGTCTGTCAGCGTTGGCATGATGACTGTCACCCTGGGCGCAGCGAAGGGTCTCGACATTCGTGTGCCGAGATTCTTCGCCTCTCCGAAGGAGTCCGGAGTCCTTCGGACCGCGTCGCTGCGGCTCAGAATGACACACACGACTGCTCCTGCGATGGACTACTAACTGGAGGTGAAATATGGGCAAGAACTGGGATGTCGAGACCGACGTGCTGGTCATCGGCTACGGGCTAGCTGGCGGCGTGGCGGCGGTCGTGGCGCGTGACGCCGGGTGCGATGTGCTCGTCATCGAAAAGGGCGAATATGCCGGGGGCTGTTCGATCTTTGCCGGCGGCGCGGTGAAGTGTGTCTCCGACGCAGCGGGGGCATTCGAATATCTCAAGGCCCTCTCCGGCGGCAGGATGGAGGACGAGCTAATACGCGTCTTCGCCGATACCCTGGCAGAGAACGAGTCGTTTATGCGCCAACTCGCTACGATCAACGGGGGAGAGGTCAAGCGAATCCCTGGCAACGAGGGCGTGTATCCGTTCCCCGGACGCGAGGCCTTTTACGTGGCGCGAATCGCTAGGATACCCGGTTTCACCGGATATTCCTGGTTGCGTTGCTTTCTCAAACCAGCCGGGGTCAACCTGATGAAGACGATCTTCGACAACGTCGAAAACCGGGGCGTACAAGTGAGGCTCTCCACGCCCGCACGCCGCCTGGAAACCGATGGGGCCGGCGCAGTGATCGGCGCGATCGCGGAAGCTGATGGGCGAGAGATCGCGATCAGGGCGCGACGCGCCGTGATCCTGGCCACGGGAGGGTTCGAGCAGAGCGAGTGGTTTCAGAAGCAGTACTTGCAGGGAATCCCGTTCTACTCGATGGCTCCCTTGACCCAGACCGGGGATGGAATCGCGATGGCCCAGAAGGTGGGCGCGGCGCTCTGGCACATGTGGCACATCCACGGGGCCTACGGGTTCAAGTTCGACCATTCACCGCTAGCCTATCGGCACCCCTTCCCGGGCTATCGCAATCCCAAGCGCAAGATGCCCTGGATAGTGGTCGACAAGTTTGGATCGAGGTACATGAACGAGTATCCCCCCGCGCCGCAGGATATGGGCCACCGTCCGATGGAAATATTCGATCCCGACCTACCGGGCTATCCGCGCATTCCCTCGTACATTGTTTTCGACGAGGAGGGGCGGAAGTTTGAGCCCATAGCCAAGCCGCTGGCCTTCCCGGGCTATGAGTACGAGTGGAGCGAGGACAACAGCGCAGAGATCGAAAAGGGCTGGATACTGAGGGCCGATAGTCTAGCGGAATTGGCGACGGCGATCAAGGAGCGGCGTCCGAAGAACGAGGGATGGATGGACGCCGAGCGCCTGGAGGCGACTGTTAGAGAGTGGAACGGGATTGTAGAGACGGGCAAAGATCCGCTCTATCGTCCTCCCGGCACGATGATGCGCATTGGTAAGCCTCCCTTCTACGCGGTAGAGGTGTGGCCCATCATCACCAACACGCAGGGTGGACCGGTACACAACGCGAAGCAGCAAGTAGTCGACTCGTTCGGTGAGGTAATATCCCGGCTGTATGCTGTCGGAGAGTTGGGCTCATTCTTCGGCCACGTCTACGAGCTGGGCGGCAATCTTGGGGAATGCCTCACCTCGGGAAGGATCGCCGGCAAGCACGCGGCGGCAGAGAGCCCACTCGGCTGAGCGGAGGGAAGAAGTGAGCGATTACTCAGTTGTTGGTAGCAACCCGCCAAGAGTGGATGCGCTGGAAAAGGTTACCGGGGCTGCACGCTATGCCGGCGACGTCGACTTGAGCTTGCCTACTTTGCTGTATGGACGGGTGCTGCGCAGTCCGCACGCGCACGCCAAGATCGTGAGTATCGACACGTCCCGGGCGGAGAAACTGCCGGGGATTAGGGCCGTCCTGACCGGTAGTGACGCGCCGAGCGTGAGGTTTGGGCTGAGCGTGGCCGACCGCCATTTGCTTTGTCGGGATACGGTAAGATACGTGGGCGATAGCGTCGCGGCGGTGGCGGCGGACTCGCCTGAGGCTGCCGAAGAGGCGCTCGATCTCATCAGGGTCGCATACGAGGTACTGCCGGCGATCCACGACCCAGAAGAGGCAATGAAGCCCGATTGCCCGGTTGTCGTTCATCCCGATCTGGCAAACTACGAGCGACCGCGCATGGCGTACGTCGGTCTGGACCTGCCCGGTCCAAATGTGCACACGCACCACAAGATACGTCGCGGGGACGTGGAAGAGGGTTTCCGCAGAGCTGACCTGATCGTGGAGAGGAGGTACAGCACGCCCAGGGTAGTACACGCACAGATGGAGCCGTACAACGCCTACGGGTACGTCGATGCGGATGGGACGCTGACGATCTGGACGTCGATGCACCAGTTGTTTTCGGTGATCCAGTACATCGTTTGCAAGGTGTTCAGCTTGCCGCCAAGCAAGGTGAGGGTGAGGGCACGATACGTCGGCGGTAACTTTGGCGGACAGGCGCAACCGGAATGGATCGCCGCCTTGCTGGCGCTCAAGACCGGCAGACCGGTGCGGGTGGACCTGACGCGCGAGGAGTGCTTCGTCGACAGCCTGAGCCAACAGCCAATGATAACTTATGTCGTGGATGGAGTGGCCCGCGACGGCAGGATGCTGGCGAGAAAAGTGCGGGTTATCTCAAACAGCGGTGCATCGGCCACATATGCACCTCAGATTTGTCGCAACGGCGCCTTTGCTCTGTCGTCGTACCGAGTTCCGAATCTCCAGTGGGACTCCTACGGGGTTTACACGAACGAGCCCGTTGCCGGAGCCTTTCGGGGCTTCGGCGTTCCGCCGGTCACCTGGGCACTGGAACAGCAAATGGACATCATCGCCAGGGAGCTTGGCATCGATCCGGTGGAGTTTCGCAAGAGGAATGTTTTGCGAGAAGGGGAAGAGAACGTTCGAGGCGAGATCATCGAGGGTACCGCTGGGCGTGAGTGCCTCGATAGGGTAGCGGAACAGATAGAATGGGGTACGCCTTGCCCTCCCACCGATGGCACAGTGAGAAGGGGCAAAGGTCTTGCCCTGGGCATCAAGCACAGCGGCGCGGATACGTTTTCCGGCGCGGTGGTGAAGGTCCGTGGCGACGGCACGATCGAGGCCTATCACGGCGGCGACGAAGTCGGCCAAGGCGCCAACACTGTCCTAGCCCAGATGGTGGCCGAGGAGTTCCGCACGACAACCGATGTCGTCCGGCTGTTCTGGGGCGATACCGCTGCGGTGCCCTACGATTTTGGGGCCGTGGCAAGCAGACAGACTTTCACCATCGGCAACGCGATGCGGCTAGCCTGCATGGACGCAAAGCGCCAGCTTTTCGAGCTGGCCGCGTCCAGGCTGGAGTGCGCGCCACAGGATCTCGATATCGCTTCGGGCCGCGTGTTCGTAAAGGGATCACGCGAAAAGGAGGCCGCGCTGAGTGAGCTGTTCGTCGGAGGAACTAGTGGCCAATTCACTCAGGCCGGCGAGATAATCGGAAAGGGCACGTATACAAAGCGCACAACTCCCGAGGACCCGGAGACGGGGCAGGGGAAGACCCTCGTCGGGTTCTACACCTACGGGGCACAGGCTGTCGAAGTTGCGGTCGACACGGAGAGCGGGCAGGTCACAGTGCTGCGGGTGGTGTCCGCGTTCGACGCGGGGCAGCCAATCAGTCCGGTCCTGTGCGAGGGGCAAATCGAAGGCGGGTTGGCGATGGGAATTGGGAGCGCTCTTTACGAGGAGGTTGTCACCGATAGAGGGAAAGTAGGTAACCCGAACTTCGCCGACTATCACGTGCCGACCGTGGGCGATATTCCAGTGGGCCACAACTCGACGACGATGCTGGAGTGGGCGCCGCAACGAGACGGGCCTTTCAAGGCGAAGGGCATCGGCGAATCGACGCTCGTGCCGACGGCGGCCGCTGTTGGAAACGCCATCCACGCAGCGGTCGGCGTAAGAATCAAGGACCTGCCCATCACGGCGGAAAGGGTGCTGGCGGCGATAAAGGAGCTGAGCGGCGACCGATGAGATCAACTGTGTATGGATACGCCCTGAGTGATGCGGCTGGGAAGCGCCTCGGCAGCACTGGCGAAGCGGCGCTAAAGCAACCGCTTCTCCGAAGGAGTCCGGAGTCCTTCGGACAGGCCGCTGGGCAGGAGATATCGCCAGTTTGCGGCGTGAAGCGGTCCCTTCAGGGCCGCGATGCTGCCCTACCTCACCGTCGGCAACATGGGATGCGCCGAGAGGCATTTGGTACTAGACCAACATTGGCTGCCGCCCAGCGAACGAGAGGAGTGCGGTACCTAGTCCGTGAACAGTCAGCCCACCTTGTAGCCAGATTTGCGCAGGAGCTCTTTGCGAGCCTGGATATCCTGGTCGCTCTCGATCCCTTTGCTCTTGAAGCCGTCGATCACGCCGAGGACGCCGCGGCCCTGGTCGGTTTCCGCCAGAATGACCTCGACCGGGTTGGCGCTGGCGCAGTAGATGGTGCAAACCTCTTGCACGTTCTTGATGGCGTTGAGCACGTTGATGGGATAGGCGTTGCGCATCAGGATCAGGAAAACGTGGCCGGCTGAAAGCGCCAGTGCGTTTTCTTTCGCCAGTCTGATCAACTCGTCGTCGTTGCCGCTGGCACGAACGAGGCAGGGACCGGATGATTCGCAGAAGGCAAGGCCGAACTTCACCCCAGGCACCGCGCCAACCATAACCTCGTGCAGGTCCTCCACGGTCTTGATGAAGTGCGACTGGCCAAGAACCAAGTTCAGATCATCGGGTTTCTGTAACTTAACTACCTTGAGCTCCATTGTAGCCTCCTAAATCGTTGTCGGTGCGAAATGAGGGTGAGAGCCCCCCCGCCCGGCCCAGGGCGCGGAGACCGCGCCCCTACGCCTGCCGTTGCACGCATGTGAATTGCCCGGGTGCTGTCCCACCTCACCCCAGGGCGCGGAGACCGCGCCCCCACGCCTGCCGTTGCACGCATGTGAATTGCCCGGGTGCTGTCCCGCCTCACCCCGGGGCGCGGTCTCCGCGCCCCTACGCCTTTCTATTTTGCAACAGAAGCTAATTGAGGCATCGTCGTCAATCCAACAAGACGCGCAAAAGCGGACTGGGAACGTTGAGCCGGGAGCGCCCCGCAAAGCGGGGCCCGCCCTCTCGCGGGCGAGACGCCCGCACCCCCAGATTCCTCCCAGCCAATTATGATCAAGCCTCAGCTAATTCGCGGCGAAGTACTCGATTATGCCGTCGTAAATGGCGGCCGCGATCAAGTCCTGGCCGCGGTCGTCGCCGAGTAGCGAAGCTTCGAAGTCGTTGGTGACGAAAAGCGCTTCTACCACGACGCCAGGCATTGCGGAAGGGCGGAAAGCTTCCCCCCAGTCGTCTCCTAGCGTGTAGAGGCACCCGTAAGGCTTGTACCTGGCGCTTTTTGTGCCTCGATCGATGACGTCGTAGCCCGCCACGTCGCGGAGGCCCGAGAGGATGTGCTTCTGAATCGATCGGGCAAGCCGTTCGCTTTCCAGCGCAAAGGGACGCTCGAGACAATAGTAGGTCTCAGTGCCCGACATTCGAGCGTTTTCGTGGCCGTTATGGTGGATAGCGACTAGGATATCGGCCTCGCTACGATTGGCCACGTCGAGGTGGGCTTGGATCTCCGCCATGGTGTCCGATGGATTCCGGGTGAGAGAGTAGTCGCCATCTCTTGTAAGGACGGGGACTATGCCTGTTTGCTCGAGCCGAGCCGCCAGCTTCTTGGCGACGGCCAGGTTGACGTTCTTCTCGATGAGGTCCAGACGACCGTTGCGGTCGTAATGGACAGCTCCGGACTCCGCCCCTCCGTGGCCGGGGAGGATGGCCACGACTCTGGGTTTGGCGGGAGGCTGCTCGTTGGCACGCGTCTGAGGGGGGAACGTGCCGAAGATGGCGAAGAGGAGCAAGGTGAACGCGGTGAGAATGGCGAGCAGGCGGTTGCGGGAGAGAGGGGCACGCGCGGCGCTATTCGGCTTCGAGAAGCGGAGGTGGGCCGGCATCGAGATGCCCTTTCTAAAAGATTGTGCTGTTGAAGCAAAACTTTTGACAGGTCGCCCTCACCCTAACCCCCTACCAGAGGGAGAGGGGACAGGTTAGCGTCTTCGGCGAAGTAGCTGGGTGAGACCAATTACAATCATAGAGGCGATGAAGACCATTGTCAATAGAGTGAGGAAGGGATTGGCGATCCACCAGGTATAGAATATGGTGCCCTGCAAGCCTGAGTATGCGCCGGGGGCCACAACAACCTCGAGGATTCTGCCATCTTCGGTGTCGACGATCCTGGATTGGTCGACGACGTCTCCGAGTTCGCGCGGGAGTCCCGGCATCCAGTTCCAGATCACGGACGCCACGAAATCCTGGCGGTCGAGGTCTTGGGCGTAGCGGTTCAGACTATCCGCCGGACGTCCAAAGACGAAGTGCAGGAAGTCCACTAGGATGTAGATGGTGTCGTTAAGCCGATAGGCGACTTTCTTGTAGCCTGTCGGGTAGTATACCCCTCTCTGCAGTCCGGATTCCTCGGGCGTGGCTCGCTCGTAGTCCACGATGACGGTGCCATTGACCAGCCTGGTGATGTTGGCACGGATTCTGGGGTCGCGACCGTAGACATTCAGAACGAACATCTCGTCGACGTAGTCGACGTGCACGTCAAACACCCTGCCAAGCATCACGGGGTTGAAGTCGTCGGGGACCTTGCCAGCGCCATCTACCGGCAAAGAAATGCCGCCCTTTGTGGCGATAGAGAGGTAGCTATCCTCCGAACCATACAGCAGACGGGAGACATCTCTAGCTGTGAGGGTGGAGTCGGTAATTCTGACGCGGAAGGTTGTACCTGAGCCAGCGAACGCGATCGGGTATACCCCGGCGGCAGCGCGCTCCTCGTTCAACTCGATCAGTTTCTGACTCGTGATGGAGCCCGAAGGTGCGACCGTCACGGGCGTGATCGGCTCGTCCTCCCACGCAGTCACGGTGGAGAGGATGACCCGCCGGCTTTCGTTGGCTTTCGGCGGCCACCGGTCTGGCGTCCAGCCCGTCCTGGCTATAAAGTCCTGCATCGCCTTGGCGCTGGCGACGCCATAGGTGCTTTGCACGATATCTGCGAAGGCATCGCCCGGGTTGTACCTGTACTCGAACAGGCGAGAGCCGGGGGCGATCTCCAGCACTCGCTCGTCAAGACTGAATACGAAAGTGCTTGCGCGAGCGTCGGCAGGAAAATCCACAATCCGCAGCAGACCTGCCCTGGCCTTCGGGTACACGGTCTCCTGCGCACCATTGAAAAACGACTTGATGGAGGCGCCGGTGGCCTCGTCCATCGTCATTTCCTGGACGACGTAGGTACTGGCAGCCGACACCGTCACCTCTAGCTGCTGCCCGATTGGGACGAACTGTGGCCCTCTTAGCTCCGGGTTCGTGCGGCGGGCGGCCTCGAACATCTCGTCGTTGTGCATCTGATCGCCGTAGATGGCCTCAGAGGCATCGGCAAGGGTTCCGCCGGCCTTGATCGTAAGCCGCAAGGTTTGAAACCAGCGTCCTTCGGCGTCGACCCCCTCGTCGACGAGCTCGACGTCCAGGTATGGATTAGTCTCGGGGGCTGGAGCGGCGGCCTGGTCGCGAAGCGCGACGGCCGGGATCGTGGAAATGAGGGCCAGCTGAGTGCCCGCGATGCGGGCTTGCGGGGGCTGCACCGGAGCGCCGGCCGGCAGAAGGCCGGTGGATGCGGTCAAAACGCTTGCAGCCAACAACAGGACGAGATGTACCATACATAACTATCATAGCACTTTGGGGTGGAGCGTCAAGTAAAGTGGGATCGCAATATGGGCTTGTGCGTTGCACGTCGCGCGGCGGGACCGCTTGCGCGTCTGGCGGAGCCGGTGGTACGTCCACTTGTAGCCGTACCCTTCAGGGTGCTCCGCCCTCGCGGAGCGGGGCGCGTGCCTGTTCGAGTGCCGAGATGTCTAACCTATGGCGCGCGCGTGCTATGGCGAGGCCGTCTCGCTGCCGGCATGGTACAGCAATGGGGGTCATCAGTCTCGTGTCGTTGGGCATTCCCGCGCCGCTGATCTTGGCCGAGCTGAGCACGGGCTCCAGATTAACGTGGACAGCAGAGGAAGATAGACGTTCATAAGGTCCTCCAGAATTGGGGTGTGAGATCAGGACTCGCGGAGTACTGACAATGGTGGAGCTGCGTGGACGGTATTAAGAACCTTCAGCCTGGCCTTCAACCTAACCACCTAGTCACTCTGCAGATAGCGTGGCCTACGACGATGGCGCTTCAGGTTGTGGGCTCGACGGCAGTGGCTGGTGAGCGGGAACAGGTTGAGTTGGCGCTGGGCCCTGGATAACGTTTAGTTAAGCTGCAACTGGCATTCTAAGGCGCAGGATTATCGCGGTTCAGAAGGTTTGCCTAAAAGCACCAAGCTTGAAATAGCAAAGTGTTGCCAGTTGTCAGCTTCAACTAATTGTTAGGCAGTCCTGTTCATTGCGATTCTGAACCTTCTCTCGGAAGTAGTGGCTCTACCTTAGTCAGCAAGTCAGGCACATCGCTTGTCGCGGTTTTCCAAACTTCATCCCAATCCACAACATCATAGCCGTGAATGAGAAGGTCACGCATTCCTGCAATCAGCGACCAAGGAATCTCTGGATGATGATCACGAAACTCACGTGAAAGTCGCTTGACGGCTTCACCGATCACAGCTATCTGGTACAGTACCGCAGACTGGGTTTTGTAATCCTTCAAAAAGAGCTCTTTATCCAAGCCTTGAACAAAAGCCTGGACAGAGCGCGCCGCTTTGGCGATGTCGAGCAAAGTTGGTTCATCCCGCTTCATAAATCGCTTTCCGTTCGGAGAAAAGGATTTGCGCTGTCTTCAATATCTCATTTCGACGCAACCAATTGGGGCTATGTTCCACAGCGCGCTTGGTGATAAGGTCTATGTTTCGGCTTAGGAGTGCTTGTAGTTCTTGTTGCATTTTGACATGGTCAAGTAATCCCCAGTCAGCGTCAGCGCTTAAGGTGATTAGAATATCCACATCGCTATCAGGATTGAAATCATCACGCAAAACAGAGCCAAACAATGCCAACTCTTGGATTTTCCAGCGTTGGCAAAATCTGGTAATCTCAGTCATAGGAAGGGTGCTCACAATGTTGTTCATCTGCACTCCGCTTACTAGGAACCGTGTTTTGTGCGAATTGCCGAGCTAGTATTGGGCAAACAGCTCCCGGCCCGGCAATCGTCTGACTTACCTAAATTGCTGTCTCTCTTTTGTCGTGATGTATTTGTAAGTATACATTTCGCAGAGAATTAGGTAAAGCGTCTTCTTTCTCTTCTCTCATCATTTTTCTCCGATTCTCCGTTCTCAATTACTTCCTTCGATGACCTTTGATATGAAGCTACTTATTAGGCGGCAATATTGCAGCATAATACTCCAAATGGGGCATTATGCTGCGCTGCTCTCCTGGGAAAAGCATAATGCAGTATAGACCTCGCGTCAATACGCGGAGGCACGTCAACTATGGAACCCCGCCCCAAGAGATTGCTCGACCAGGTACGCGACGCCATTCGCATCAAACACTACTCGCCCAAGACCGAGGAAAGCTACTCTCATTGGATCAAACGTTACGTTCTTTTCCACAACAAGCCTCATCCGCGCGAAATGAATAGCGCCGAAATTAAGACTTTTCTCACCCACCTCGCGGTCAAAGAACGTGTCGCGGCCTCGACGCCGTGAGTCTCGCCTCCGGCTACCTTCAGACCCTACCTCACGGTAACGCCCTTGCCCTTGGCTCGCAGTAGGGGTTGCCTCCCCTGCAGAGGACTTTCACCTCCAAGTCAGCGCCCGTGCCCGGCGCACCATCCTAACCCTTTCCCAGCCCCGATACATTCCTTACCACGAGATGTATCGGGGCCAGAGGGAGAGGGGACATTCGGCCAGCATTCAGTGTGCCTAGCAAGCCGCACACCTTCGAGCGAGCAGCGTCAGGCTTGTGAGGCGGGGGGTGTTGGCTTGGGGAACATGCGCAGGGCCACGATCTCGCTGTTGGCAAGGAAGCCGATGAAGATGATGGTGACGCCGAGGAACTCCATCAGATAGAAAACGTCAGGGATGCCGAACCTCAGCAGGGTGCCACCCGAGGCCGGGAGGGCGGCTCCTATGGCGATCAGGATGTTGGAGACGACACGCTGCGGCATGATGCGCCGCTGCCAGAAGATCCACGCGCTGTACGCGGCGCCGCCTACCAGGGCGGCCGTGCCGAAAACGTTGAACACGGGGGTCATCAGTCTCACGTCGTTGGGCATTCCCGCGCCGGTAAGAATCGCGGATCCTACTACGGCGTCAAGGGCAACGGGTACCGTGACGACCCTTGTTGCGGCGTACAACCAAGCCAACACGAGCATAGCCATAACCGTGTGGGCGAAGCGACGCGGGGCTAGCAAATAGATCGTGCCCACGCCCAGATACGCAGCCACCGAGACGGCGCCAATGAGGTACCAGAGCCGATACACCGGGTCACTCAAGCCCCAGACGCCGACGACGAACTCACACCCCGCACTGATGCCAAACGCCAGCAAACCGAGCGTCCACACCAACTGGTAGACCTTCCGGCGTGAAAGCCATTGCGAGAAAACCGCCGCGGCAAACACGAGGCTGATAACCGTGGACAGCAGAGGAAGATAGACGTTCATAAGGCCTCCAGATTTGGGGTGTGAGAATCCTGACCCGCGGAGCACTGGGAATGGTGGAGCTGAGGGGATTCGAACCCCTGGCCTCTACAATGCGAATGTAGCGCTCTCCCGGCTGAGCTACAGCCCCAGCGAACATGTCCTTGCCGTTGACAATTATAAGGCACGGTGATGATTCAGTCAACCTGACCTTGTAACCGGTAATGCCCTGTGCTATGATCTAGCCGACGGAGAGCAGATGGGTAGCATAGCGACAAAACGGTTTACCAGGACAAGGAACGACCTCGATGGGCTCAGGATCGGGCTCGTGGCGGATACGCACGAAGCGCAGGATCCTGTTTCCCTTATCAGGAGGCTTGGAGAGCTTGGCTGCGACTACCATATTCATCTAGGTGATATCGGCGGCTCCCGGCTGGCCTCGACGCTCGTCAGGGAATTCAAGCAGAGGCTTGGCAACATGGAGCATCTAAGTCGGGAAGAGATGCACCGCTTTGATCAGCTCAAGCAAGGCGGCATGACGCCGATCTGGGCCTATATCGAGACCAGGCTTGGCTCTGACCCCGCCTCTCGTAGCCGCCGTGTTCAGGAAACGCAGCACAGCTACGATACGGTCGTCAGCGAAATGAGCAAGCTACCGGCCACTGTCTTCATCAGCGGGAACATCGACAAGAGCCTTATCAAGACAGAAGTCGTGGCACCAAGCTTCGCCAGACACAACGCCCGGCTCGTCGTCGAACCCAGCTTTATCGACATCGGCGCCACTCTGGCCGTCCTGTGGCCCTCGATCAAGGCTACCGAGTCCCAGCAATTGCGGCGCCTGGAAGAGAACGTGTCGGAGCTGCTGCACCTGGCAGAAAACAAGGCTCGAGTAATTGTTTTTGCCCACGAGCAACTTTTCAAGGGACCTCATCCGCCAAAGTACAAGGCAAACGCCGAGGCGGCCGGCCACACCCCGATGACAGTGCCGTACTTCGAGCCAAATCCAAGCTGGAAGCTACTGTTGCACTTTCTCAGGACGCTGCCGCCGACGGTGGGGTTAGCTTTTGTCCACGGGCACGTTCACGATCCCCAGGACGTGATCCAAGCAGGTGCGCCCTATATGAAAGGCACCCTCAGCGAAGGCCTGATGTATCGTCTGTATGGTCTTGGCACTCCCGCGTCGTGTCACGGTGCGATCGGTCGCAGAACATTGCGGATCTTCACCGTGCCGGCGAACCAGGTGGCGGTGCTAGGCGTGGGGCCCGATGGCGTCAAGTTCGAGGTTCTAGCAAGCTGAAGGGTGGATTGGGCGGGTGGACGAGGCGCTCAGGCAAACCATACTCGCATATATGAGGGAGCACAACACTCTCACGATCGCGACGACTTCATCGCTTCCCTGGGCCACCGCGCTCTTCTACGTCAACGACGGCATCGTGCTCTATTTTCTTTCAGACCCCAAGACTCGCCATTGCCAAAACCTAAGCGCAAACCCCACTGTCGCGGCAACGATAAACGAGGACTATCGCGATTGGCGAGCGATAAAGGGCATACAGTTGGAGGGCACGGCTCACCTCGTCACGGGTCGCCTCGAAAGGGCCAAGGCAACCGCCCTCTATCTGCGGAAATACCCTTTCGTGTCGGAGCTTTTCTCGTCTCCAGGGAAGGTTGGCAAGGCCGTGTTCAGCAAGGTCTCGGCGACGACGCTGTACAAGATAGTTCCCTCGAGGATATTTTTCATCGACAACGAGAAGAGCTTCGGACAGCGGGAGGAGCTGACCACAGATTACGCTGATGGCGCAGATGGCGGCCGCCGCCGGCCAATCTGAGTGCACGAGGGCGCGGAGACCGCGCCCCTACGATAGGGGTAGCAAGCGTGCGACCCTCACCCTAACCCTGTCCCTGAGAGGGCACTGAGAGGGAGAGGGGATACGGCGGGGATACGGAGGCCCGATCAGGACCCCGTTGGTGATCTGGCTGTTTCTTGGCTTGATGTGCATGGGGGCGCGGAGACCGCGCCACCACGACGTGTATGTGTCGAACCAGCCCCAGACCCCTGGCCCCTAATCGCCGGCCCCCGGCCAGAGCGCGGCACGTCGGGTGAAGGGGAGTTGCTGGTTGGCGACGGCGGTGGCGAGGGAATCGAGTAGCTCTTTTGCCGCTGTGTAGCGGCTCTGCCGTGCGGCGACTCGTTCGTACATTCGCCTGACGATATCCTGGGCTTCCGCGCGCAGCTCGCCAACGTCTCTGGAGATCAGGTGGCCGTCCTCGACGAGCACCCGGCCGCCCACCATCACGGTATCCACGGAGGATCCCGGTTCGCTGTAGACGATCTGCGTGAGCAGGTTGTCCCTGGGCATCAAGAAGAGGGTCTTCATATTGAGGGCGACGAGATCGGCGAGGTAGCCCGGCGCTATGCGACCGACCCTGCGGCGCATAACCTTCGCGCCACCTCGGACGCACATGTCCCACGCGTCCAGCGCGGAGATCCAGCTTTCGCGCGGGCCGTACAGCTTACCGAGGAAAGCGGCGCCCTTCATCACCTGGATCATATTCTGGTTGTCGGCGCAGCCACCGCCGTCGGCTCCCAGGGCGACATTCAATCCGGTCGCACGCATTCTTTGCACGGGTGCGATGCCACTGCCGAGGCGCATATTGCTCAGCGGATTGTGCACGACGCTGGAGCCGGTCTCGGCGAGTATCTGAATATCCGTGTCGTCCACCCAGACGGCGTGGGCGAAAGAAACGCGTGGCCCCAGGTAGCCTTTGCGCTGGAGAAAGAGGCCGGTGGAGCCGCCGAACTTCGCCCGGGAGACAACCGCCTGAAGCTTGGTTTCCAGAAGATGTGTTTGAATGGGCGCATCGTACCTGCGGGCGAGCTCGACGGTAAGATCGACCATTTCCTCGCTGCAACGGTGCGCACCCGTCGGCCCCAGGCCGGGAGTAACCAAAGGATGGCGGTCTTGCCAACGTCGCAGGAAACCCTCGAGCGTTCGGGCCAGGAAATCGGACTCGAGCGGCGGACCGAAGTCCAGGAGAGATGTGTTGGACGGACGGTCGAGCAGATGCAGAGGCAGGGTCTGGGAAGGCGTCAGATCAGAATAGGCCGGCGCGGAGACTACTCTGATGCCCACATCGACGAGCGCTTGCAAGACCGTGTCGATCTGGCTATCGAAGTCGGCCCAATCGACGCGTGGGCAATCCAGCAGCGCCGTGGTGCCGGACTTGACCAGCTCTGCCGCGGCAAGGGCCACCGTTACGTAAAGCTCACGATTGGTCAGCTCAAGCTCGCCGAGCCCTTTATAGAATTGCCAGGGTTCCAGGGGCAGGTTATCGGCGATGCCTCGCTGCAAATACGATGTCGTGTGGGTATGGGCGCTGATCAGGCCGGGCATGACGATCTTACCGCTCAGATTGATGACGCGATCTGTCTGCTGGCCCCGATACGTTGATTCTCCTGGGAAGTATCGGGGCTGGCCGATCTGAGAGGCCACGTCGACGATGGTGTCGTTATCGACAAGGATATCGGACTGCACCAGCTCGGCTGGCGGGTCGAGAATATAGCCGTTTTTCAGGAGAAGCCTGCTCATTGTCGCCCTTTCCTATGCAAAGCTTGCTAGATACGATAGCATAGGGGCAATGGGTTGTCAACGCGCGTGACGATTTTGCGTGCCCCACCTTCGCTTCTGGCAGTCACACCGGGTCCACACCCTTCAGCGTAGCCGTAGCTTCGACGAAATCTCCGCGAGAACCTCGTTGACCTTCTCCACAACGTTGTCAGGCACAGCTTCCTTGCCGCTGAGCTCGATCATAACGCGGAACTTGATGGTGCATCCGGCTGCTGTGGCCGCGGTCTTTATTGCGGCGACGTTGTCGGCCAGATCCTGGATCTCGCCCGTTTCCAAGTCCGCCTCAGCCATCTTCACCCCCGCCCTGACGATTGGCGGAGGTGGTGGCGGTGGTACGACAACACTAGGAACCTGTAGCTTCACCAGACGTGCACCTGCATAGTCGCACGGCCACGGCCCCGAGTCGATTGTGCGCTCTAAGAGCCGTGCGCGGATAGCGCCGTCGATGGCATCGCGCACCGTTGCCCAGGGCAGGTTCTTGCCCAGCTTGTTCGACAAAGCGACCGCGATCTCCAACGCCGTGGTGATATTCCCCTTCCAGGCCTCTGGCAATGCCTCTGATGCGACTTCTAGCGCCGAAATCGCCCGGGGCGGCGCCTGGAGGATTGCCTCGTCGGCAAGGAGACCGGCGGGCACGTCCTCAGAGAGGATACTCGCCGGACCAGACGTGAGCCAGAGCTTGCCCGCCTTAATCGCCGCCTCCACGGCGGTCTCCACGACCTCACGATCGGCCCTGGGGATGATTACCGGCTCTTCGTAGCCCGCCCGTTGGACCTTCACGACGTGGCCGCACCTAAAGTACGTCAAGACGTCCTTAAGAGGGCTATCTTGTCCATCCCAGAGACCTGGAAGTACTCCTGGCACCAACAATGAGGGCGCGAGATCAGTTATCGCCGCGGCTTCGGGAAGCACAAGCTCTAAGGAGGGATCCTTCAAGGCAACATCGTCCGGTGTCTCGCGCCAGAAGGTTCGCGTCGAGCGATCAGGTCGCGTCACCCGCATCACGAAGGCACCTGCTGCACAGCCGGCGACAAGTGTATCTAGAATGGCCTTTCGATTGAGCATCTTCGGCAGGCGTGCCTGCTCGGCAAACGCACCCACAAGGTCTTTGACCCGGCGCGCGGTCTCGCCCCTCCAGAGATCGTATGGGCCATCAGGGAGCAATGCCTCGGCGGTAACAGGAGTGTCCTGGATTCGGGAACGGCTGTCCGCCTTGATCACGCTGAAGAGAGGATCCGTTCCCAAGGTAACCTTGAAAGCCTCGACTTCAGTCTTGGCGGAAAGCGTGACCGCTATGCAGTAGCCCTGTCTAATCGTCGAAGGGACGTTCTTTTTCGCGCCATCGAGATAGCCTTCGAGTAACTCCTGCCGCACCGGGTCCAGTTGTTGGTTCTTGATTTGGTCGCGCACCTCCTCCCAGCCCAGGTAGTCCCGCACCGCATCGCGCATCGCGTCAAGGCCATCTCGCGAAGGCACAGCGATTACCACAGCGTTCTTGCACACCCGTGGCCGATCGGAGCTTGTCGTCTCTTCGATAAAGCGCCTTGCTTCTGCGCTCGGGCGGCCAGGCTCCGCTGCGGCGCCAGGGCCAAGCAACACATAGTGGAACTCACCATCATCCTCGACATCGCGTGGATGGCTCGGCAGGTTGTGCACTCTAGCGCCAGCGGCAGAGGCGCCGGCGGCCAGGCTCTTCAGAGCCGCGATCTCCTTGACGAGCTTCTCTTCTACGAACCCGCTCACGCGCGGGCAGGCATCGGCGTGCATCTGCCGAAGGTTCGGCTTTGACCCGAGACGCCAGGCCTTTGGCAGTGGCTTCTGACCATAGGTGCCGACCGCTACGCCACTGATTTCCCCCTCGTCGAGGAACCACGATTCGTCAGCCCAGCGGCGGAGAGCCTGCTCCAGCTCGATCTTGTCCGGTCGACTGGGGCCAAGCAGAACGAGCAAGTCCCGCGTCAGGGCTTTTTGGCCTATCGGTTGCGAGTGTAGGAAAGTGGCGAAGACGGCCTGCTCGATTTCCCTGTGCTGCAGGCTCGGGAAGTCCTTTTGAATGTTTCGCGCTTTCTCCAATTCCCCAAGGAGGATAGCGGTCCACTCCTGTTTCTTGCCCTCGTACTCCTCGGTCCCGGCGACACCGGTCACCTCTCGCGCCGCTTCGGAGATGTCGGCCTTGTCCGGCTCGCCCAGAAAGACGTTGGCGCTGATCAGGGGAGACTTATCCCACCGCTCGGCATCGCGCAGGGCCAAGGCGAACGTCCGCAGCACACCCCGCGTGCGCTGGAAGCTCTCCAGATTGGTCCACTTCGTGTAGAACACCTCGGTGAGATCCGGATGGAAGGGATAGCTCCGGAGGAAGCGGTCTTCGGCGATCTTGCCATCTTTCCGAGTCTGCTCGTCGAGGGTCGTGATGCCCTGATGAACTTTAACAATTTAATCGGGAGCAAACAATCCCACGTATCGCAGCAAGTCCAAGGAACCATCGGCATAGTTGTGGAGGAACCTATTGACCTCCTGTCTTAGCTTACTGAAGTCGTCAGCCAGCCGGTGCAAAT